>JAUWNF010000386.1 GCA_030612785.1 Phycisphaerales bacterium | reverse complement strand
TCGTGACCTTGACGAAAAGCGTGTGCATCGTGGCGTCTTCCGAAATGTGCCCCAACTGATTGATGCCGTCATGAGCTACATTGACCAGCACAACAGCGACCCCAAGCCGTTCGTTTGGCGAAAGACCGCCGAGGCGATCCTTGAAAAAGTCGGGCGAGCGAGGATCGCACTGAATAATGCCCCAACAGGATGAATCAGACCACTAGTGCGGACCGTAAATCCTGATGTTGTAAAACTCTGCGCTCTCTGCGTCTCTGCGTTCATGAATGATCCGGGCCAGCTATCGGAAGCGGTGGCGCTCCAGCGAACTTTGCCGCCGTAGTTTTTTTTGCAATCCGTGTCCCTCGGCTGATGGACCAGCCATGGGAGGGAGTGCAAGCGAGGTCACGGGGTGGGCCCCGGCAGTGCGGCGGGGGATGACCGCCGCTGACGTTCCATCTTCTTCAGGGTAGCGACAGCAAAGGGATAGCTCGGGTTCAGGCGCACAGCCTCCCGCAAGTGCGCGATCCCCTCGTCGAACCGACCCGCCTCGCAAAGCGCGGTGCCCAATATGATGTGGCTGACTGGGACGTCGGGGCGAAGACCAACAGCTTCCTGCAGGCGCGCGATGCCCATCTCAATTCGCCCGCTCCGGATCAGGGCCTGGCCGAGCTTGCGCCGCGTGGCGGCGGACTTTGGCCCGTAGCGGACCGCCTCCTCGTATTCGGCAATCGCGCCTGACAAATCGTGACACTGTTCCAACATAGCGGCGAGTCCGGTGCGCAGCTTCACGCTGTGGGGATTGGCGGCGACCGCGTGGCGCAGGTAGTCCAGCGCCTCCTGGTTCTTCTGAAGCAGCCACAGAGTATTGCCGATGCCCAAGTGGATGTTTGCGTGTTCCGGCTTGAGTTCCAGCGCCCGCTTTAAGTGGCTGAGGGCGAGCTGAAGCTGCTTCCTGTCGTCCCGCTTCTCGAGAATGAGGTACTCACCCAGCTTCACATGCGCGACCCAGGAGTCCGGGTGTCGCCGCAAGGTACTGTCACAAAGGGTCTCCATGTTCTGGAAGACGTGGGTCCGCTGCCAACTCAGGAACCAGCAGGTGGCCACGACGAGGACACCCAGCCCGCGTGCCCCGAACTTAACTCTGCTCCGGACCAGGTCGGTTCTGTTCAAGCTCAGTCGGTCCAGTCCGCAGGTCACACCATGCACGCACAACGCAGTTAGCGGGACAAGGGCCAGGTACTGGAAGTGATCTGCCACGAACGATATCTTGTGGAAGTAGATATCGAAGAACCCCAGGATGGGCAAGAGGGTGACTAAGTACGAACCCAGCGCGAATAACACCGGCCGACCCCAGGTACGGCGCTTTGCCCATAGCCAGATGAGAACGATGGCCAGCACGGCGTGAGGCACGTACGATAGCACGCGTGACGGATCGACTGACCAACGGGGGTAGTAGAACGCCAGATTGTACGGTGCGAAGAACTTACCAAGATAGAAAGCTACGATCCAGCCGGCCCGGGCAAGCCGTTCCGCAAACCCTGCGGCGAATTCAGCGCCGGACGCCCCCGTATGGTGTCGCTCGTACCACACCGTCAGGACGGCCATCGACCCTGCCAGAATGAAGAAAGGTACGGTCAGCGTCACGTTCCGCCAGCGCCACGACTGTGGCCGCCACCACCAGTACAACAGCAGGATGACCGGTAGAACAACGGCGGAGGACTTGGCGAGCAGGGCGGCCGCAAAGAGCAACAGGGCGATTCCGTACCACCACCAGCGGCCCCGCGCTTCAAAGCAAAACAGGGCGGCAAAACTGAGAAAGTAGAACAGCCCGGACAACACGGTCTTTCGCTCGTAGATCCACGCCACGGACTCGGCGTTCACCGGGTGAAGCGCGAATAGTGTAGCCGCCAGTAATGCCCCACGGACGCCTATCTTGCGCAGCAATAGCCACACGAGCACACAGTTGGTTGCGTGCAGCACAATGTTGACCAAGTGGTACCCCGAGGGCGCAGTGCCCCAGATTCGCCGCTCCAGCCAATACGTTGTGTACGTCAGCGGCTGGTATTGGTCTTCCTCGGCTGCCAGCCAAATCCGTCGCAGGCCGGCGGCGGAGGCCAAACGCGGATTGCGAACAACGGCGCGGTTGTCGGCGGCGACGAAGTCGCCACGGAGTGCTGGCAGATAAGCGGTGAAAACCGCCAGAACAAGCAGGATCCCTCCCAGAATTGGTAACCGCCAAGTCCTCGCGTCACCGGCTCCCTCGGCGATTGGCAGTTCCGGTGCCGGATGATGGTTCTTCACCTTGGGATCGTCCGCAGGCATCGCGACACCGTTTTGCAGCCGATCGCCCGGCGCTGACCCTCGAAGGATTCACAGCGCCGGCGACCGCTTCTCTCACAGATCGCCGGATGAACCAGCCGAACCGTAGCTTACCACGAGGAGGTCTACTCCCAAAGCGGCGGCTCCCGCGATTTCCTCGGTCTCGTTTCGTCCAGGGGCGATCGCCCTTCGCGCCGATCTGGCGGCACGATTTGCTTCACTCGAAACCGGTGTTCAGCTCCGCCGGAGAAGATCATGTCGTGAACCAGAGGCGCGTCACGCACCCACTGCCATCCTAGCGTCACTACTACCAGAGCCAACAACAGGTTGCCGCGCGATCGAAGACCGGCACGGACAAGCGTCGAGAGCGTGCGGCGCGGACTTGACAGCACCCCAGCCGCAGGAATAGCGAGCAACGCATGCAGCGGGAGGCAGAATCGCGACAAAGAAAAGACGACGCCGAACAAGACGGTCGAGTGAATCGTGAGCAAGACGACCAACCCCCGCAAGGGTGATGCCGGCTGAGTGGCCAAGCCAGCAAACCCGCCCAGGACCAACACGATGAAGAATCCCACCGACACGAGTGTTATCGCAACGACAAACGAACTAGGCACCGCACGTTCGTACCATTTGTTCCGCAGGTGGCGCAACAGGAAAGAGTCGAGGGTCCACAAGTGGCTCGCCTCCCAAAGGGACTTCCTCACAAAGAGGCCGGGACGTGCCTTGATGTGCTCCAGGGCGCTCCGAACGGCCAGACGTCGCGCGGCGGACGGATCCTTCCGCCTGAGCGCGTGGTAAGACACACCCCGGATACGCCCGAAACGTTGATCCCAGTTATTGTCCTTGTCCACAAATGCCGCTTCCGGTCGGGTGCCGATCAGGAGATTAAACGGACCATTCGTATCGACGACGAGAGCACCGCTTACGTAGACGTTTCTGAGTGTCCAAGGCAGGACGACCACACTGCACCCAAGGCCCAATGCTACAAATCGCAATCCCACAGCGAAGCAGAAGCGCCGGGAATCCAGGATACCGCGCTTTGGCTGCTGTTCAGGCAGCCCCTCGCCCACGGTCGGTGCGAAGGGAGGCTGGCGCCTCATCTGAAGCATCGTCCAGGGCAGCAGGAGTGGTACGAAGGTCAGGATCATCGCGCGCGTCAACCCGGCTAGGCCAAGCAGGAGGCCAGCCAGTACCCACAGCCACAGTTTTCGGGGTAGCGATGGCAGACTCAAGACATCTAACGCCGCCATGAGGAGGAAGATGAACAGGGTCTCCGACCAGAATCGGTGCGTAAACATGACAAGTACGGGGTCAAAGGCGACCAAACCGGCGGCCACTCTCGCGGCCGAGGGATTCAGTGTCCGCCGGGCGATCCGATAGACAAGCACGACGCTGGCCGTACTCAGGATCACCTGCCCGATCCGAACGCCAAGCTCGTCCCAGCCCGCCATGTACATCGGAGCCATGAACGCAGCGTAGAGTGGTGGCCGGAACATATTTACATACCGGCCCTCGGCTGCGAGAATCTGCGCCCGGTGGAGATAGTCCCGTTCGTCCATCACTGGTGGGCAAGAATTGAGCGCGACCGCAAGCGTCAGCTTCAGCGTGACGGACAGGACTATCACCGCCCAGAGCACCGGATCGCGGTACCCCACCCGCTGGTCACCATCGCCGGTTGCAGGTCTGATCGAATCCCCGGTCATGGCTTGAACCAAGATTCCCCGTCTCCCGCACCTTTAACCACCATCCGTCGTCATCTCTGTTCGAATGCCCGACCTACAGATAGCCGAGGGATCGAAGCTGCTCGATCTGCTCGGGGGAGAGCAAGTCGTCTTCGTCGTTCTGTGACGGGGCTTGCTCGCTTGGAGGCCCGCACTGGGCCTTGAACGCTTC
>JAUWNF010000376.1 GCA_030612785.1 Phycisphaerales bacterium | reverse complement strand
CAGCTTGGGCGGATGGTCGTGGTGCTGCAATGCCGCGGTGTGCACAACCCTCTCCGCCCCCTCGCACATCCGGGAACACGTCGACGAATCCAGAAGATCAGCCTGAACCTGCTCGCAGGTGTCACCCAGTTCCGGGTCCGGGTCCGGCTCCCGGAGGTCAACCCCACGAACTGCCCACCTGCGCTCCGTCGCTTGCCGGACCAGTTCCCTGCCAAGCAAACCCCTTGCGCCAGTGACCAAAATCATCGCGTCTCTGTCTCTCGATGAGGGTTCCCGCGAACATGCCATGGAGTGGGACTATGTTCGGAATCCCAGTCCGCACTCATGGCATGACTGACGATCGGCATTTTCCCAGGTTTAGATTAGTGTACGGGCGGGATTTGGATGCCCTATTGCTCGCCGGGTGCGCGATGCTGCTTCCGGTAATGGTCCAGGTGATGACCAAAGACAGGTTGGACCGGTAACCATGACTCTACGTCGGGACCATGTCTATCCTAAACCGACGTATTGGGGAACGAACGCTGCCAGCGCGTGCAGGATGAGCAGGGCGTATAGCCCCGCAATAACATCGTCACCGACCACGCCCCATCCCCCAGGGCAGCGCTTTTCTACCCAGTTGGCGGGCCAGATTTTGACGATGTCAATCCCCCGTTCGAGAAAGAAGCTCAGCACCAGGAGTTGCCAGGTCGGCGTAAGGGCGATCATGGCGACGGCGTAGCCGACCAGTTCGTCGATGACCAGCTTGCGGCTGTCCTTCTCACCCAAAATCCGATCGCCGACTTGGTGAATCCACACCCCAAAGAGAGTCAACGCTACCGTAACGGCGAGGTACGCCCACAGCGGCATGTCATAATGACCGGCTAACCAGACCAACGGCACGCCGACAACCGCAACCGTCACGGTCCCCGAAGCAGGACAGTGCCCCAATGGGCCGACAGACCCTACGAGCAAAACGACCCGCTGCCACGGGGGCCGCGTAGCCGGCTCTTGCGAAAGTTCGTTCCCAGTCACAGGGCTCAGTCGCCGAGAGATTAGTGTCATCGAGCAACAAAAACCGCCGATGAGGACTCTAGTTTCGATGGGTGGCGTGGTCAAGCGTATCCATCGTGCGCGGGCGCGGTTGTTGGCTGTCGGTGAGGGCGATATACTGACCGGCTCATGTCGGTCGGGAAACACGCAAAGGTCACCGCAATGAAATCGCGGCTCCTGGACAACTTGAGGCGGCGGGTGCTGGTGTGTGACGGAGCCATGGGCACCAGTATCCACGCGCGCAACCTGCCCCTCACTGATTTCAACGACCTGGAAAATTGTTCCGAAATTCTGGTCCTGACTCGTCCCGACGTGATCCTGGACATCCATCGCTCGTTCCTGGCGGTGGGGTGCGACGCCGTCGAGACCGACACCTTCGGGGCCAACAAGCTGGTGCTTGAGGACTTCGGGATGGTGGACCGCACGGGCGAGATCAATCGCCGGGCGGCGGAGCTTGCCCGCACGGCGTGCGCCGAATTCGAAGCGGCGGAGCAGCCGCGCTTCGTGCTCGGCTCCATGGGACCCGGGACCAGACTGCCCACACTCCGCCAGACGGACTGGGACACGCTGGTGGACAGCTACGGCGTGCAGGCCCGCGGGCTGATCGAGGGCGGCGTCGATGCCCTGATCGTCGAGACCTGCCAGGACATTCTGCAGACCAAGGCCGCCGTGGTCGCGTGCACCGACGCGATGAGTGAGCTCGGTTGCGAGGTGCCGATCATTTGTCAGATCACCATGGAGACCACCGGTACGATGCTGGTTGGGACGGAGCTGGCCGCCGCGATCACCGCCCTGGAACCGTACGATCATATCCAGGTCATGGGCTTGAACTGCGCCACCGGTCCGCAGGAGATGAGCGAGCACGTCCGCGTGCTTAGCAAGACGTGCAACCGCTTCCTGTCGGTCATGCCCAATGCCGGGCTGCCGCAACTGGTGGACGGTCAGCCGCACTACGCCCTCACCCCGGAAGAGCTGGCCCGGTGGCTGGTCGAGTTCGTCGAGGTGAATGGGGTCAACCTCGTTGGGGGGTGTTGCGGGACCACGCCGGCGCATCTCGAAGCCGTGGTGAAGGCGATCGGGAACCGCGCTCCCCAGGAACGCGCCGTACGCAGCGAACCCTCCGTCGCCAGTATCTACCAGCCCGTGACCATGCGGCAAGACAGCAGCGTGCTGATCATCGGCGAGCGGAGCAACACCAACGGCTCACGCAGGTTCAAACGGCTGCTGCTGGAAGGCGATCTCGACGAGTTGGTCGCCGTCGGACGGGAGCAGGTTCGCGAAGGCGCCCACGTGGTCGACGTCTGTGTGGACTACGTCGGCCGCGACGGCGTGCCCGACATGGAGAAAGTCATCAGCCGATACGCCCAGGACATCACCGTGCCGCTGATGCTCGACAGTACGGACCCGGCGGTGATCGAAGCGGGGCTCAAGCTGGCGGGCGGCAAGTGCATCATCAACTCGGTGAGTCTCGAAGAGGGCGAAGAGAATATGCGGCGTGTCTGCCCGATGCTCAAGCGCTACGGGGCGGCGGTGGTGGCCCTGACCATCGACGAGGACCCTACCGAGGCGATGGCCAAAACGGCGCAGCGCAAGCTCGACGTCGCTCGCCGCATCTACGAGTTACTGGTCGACAAGTACGCTCTCCGCCCACACGACATCTTCTTCGACACCCTGACCTTCCCGATTACCACGGGCAACGCAGCCGACCGCCGCCTGGCGCTGGAGACGCTGGACGCCATCGAACGGATCAGCAAGGAGATGCCGCAGTGCCAGCAGATTCTGGGCATCTCCAACGTGAGCTTCGGGCTCAAGCCGGCGGCCCGGGCGGTGCTGAACTCGGCCTTTCTGCACGAAGCGATGGAGCGCGGGCTCAGCGCCGCCATCGTGCACGCCAGCGGTATTCTCCCGCGCAACAGGATCAGCACCGAGCACTGGAACGCCGCCCTCGATCTGATCCACGACCGCCCCAGCGACGGAGGTGACCCGTTGCTGGCTTTCATTGCGTTGTTCGAGGAGGAGGTTGAAGCCCACGAGACCGACCAGCCCGCCGATTTGCCCATCGAGGACCGCCTCAAACAACGGATCATCAACGGCGAGCGCAGCGGCCTGGAAGACGACCTCGAACAGGCCCTGACTACGTACCAGCCGCTCGAGATCATCAACGATCTGTTGCTGGACGGGATGAAGACGGTGGGTGACCTGTTCGCCGCGGGGCGGACGCAGTTGCCCTTCGTGTTGCAGTCGGCCCAGACCATGAAGGCTGCGGTCGTCTACCTCGAGCCGTTCATGGAGAAGAAAGCCGGCGAGAGCAAGGGCGTGGTAGTTCTGGCCACCGTGCGCGGCGACGTGCACGACATCGGCAAGAACCTGGTGGACATCATTTTGACCAACAACGGCTACAAGGTGATCAACCTGGGCATCAAGCAACCGATGAGCGCGATCATCGAGGCGGCGCAGGAGCACCAGGCCGACGTCATTGGCATGTCCGGACTGCTGGTCAAGTCCACGCTGGTGATGCGTGAGAACCTGGGCGTGCTCAAGGAGCGTGAGCTTTCACCGAACGTCATTCTCGGGGGGGCGGCGCTCACCCGGAAGTACGTCGAGCAGGAGCTGCGCCCCGAGTATCCCGGGGCACTGTTCTATGCCAAGGACGCCTTCGAAGGGCTGCACCTTATGGACCGGCTCATGACCGGTGAGATCGCCGTCACCGAGCCGCCACCCCGGGCGCCGGCGAAGGCGGCACCGACGATCCAACTGCCGACCGCGGCGCACTCCACCGTCGCTCGCGACGTGCCGATCCCCAAGCCGCCGTTCTGGGGCAGCCGCGTCGTCGAGCGCATTCCGCTCAGCGCGATTGTGCCCTACCTCAACGAGAAGATGCTGTTCAACGTCCAGTGGCAATACCAGCGCGGGCCGCGCGGGCCCGAGGAGTTCGCGAGCTTCATCGACACCGAGGTCCGGCCGCTCTTCCGCAAACTCATGCAGACGTGCGAGCAAGACAAGATCATCAATCCGCAAGCGATTTACGGCTATTGGCCGGCGCAGGCCGACGAAAATGCCCTGATCGTGTACCGCCCCGACGACCTCAACCGCCAACTCGCGCGCTTTGAGTTCCCCCGGCAGTACAAGGAGCCCTACTGGTGCATCTCCGACTTCTTCCGCCCGGTAACCAGTGGAGAGATGGACGTGGTCGCGTTCAGTGTGGTCACCGTGGGTCAGCGCATCACCGAAGTCGCCCATGAATGGCTCTCGGCGGATCGCTACCGCGACTACCTGCACCTGCATGG
>JAUWNF010000627.1 GCA_030612785.1 Phycisphaerales bacterium | reverse complement strand
GCTGATCGTGCTCGCACCGCCGGACGTGTTCGCCGACGTCCAGGACATGGTGTCGCAGATCGACATCGAGCGGACCAACCTCGACTTCAAGGTCTACCCGCTGACCCACGCCCGCGCCCCGGAAGTGCTCAAGCAGATGAGTGACCTGATGAGGACTCTCATTTCGCAGGGCCGAGGCAAAGGCATCGACCTGGGCGTGTTCAGCGCCGTGGCCGACGAGAAGACCAACGCGCTGATCGTCGCCGGCGAGCCGACCATCTTCCCCATCGTGGAGAGCATGCTGGTCAAGATCGACGTCGAGCCCGCCGAACCGGTGGCCGTCGAGACGCGGGTGTACCGGCTGGTGTCGGCCCAGGCGCAGGAGGTGGCCAACACCATCAACCGGTTGTTCGGCCAAAAGAAAGGACGTAGCGGAGAAGCGCCTCGCGCCGAAGCCAACCTCACCACTAACACCGTACTGGTGCGGGCCACCAAGCAAGAGCAGGAGGAGATCTGGACGCAGGTCATCAAACCCCTGGACGACTTCGCCGAGGGGCAGATTCAGGAGGTGTATCAACTGGAATTCGCCCGCGCTTCGGAGGTGGCCAACACGGTCAACCAGGCTTTGCGCGGACGCAAGAAGGGGCAACTGGCGGTTTCGGTGGTGGCCAATGATCCGTTGAACCAGTTGATTATCTCGGGCAGCACCAAGGAGGTGGAGGAGGTTCTGCCGCTGATCAAGCAACTGGACCTCGAGCCGCTGGAATCGGCCAAGCTGGTGGTGGAGGTCTACGATGTGAAGTACGTCGATCCCGGTTCGCTGATCGGCACGATCAGTAGTAGCTTTCCGAGCATTCGTGGACAGCGTCCGGAGGACATCGTACGGGCGTCGTACGCCTGGGGCACGAGCAGCCTGGTGGTGTCTGCCTCCCCGAAAAACCAGCAACGAGTCAAGGAACTGCTGGAACGGGTGGACGTGGAATCCAGCGTGCAGCGTAGCACGCGCGTGGTCGATCTCACCGCGGCCGACGCCGAAGACCTGGCCCAACGCCTCACCCAGGTGTACCGCGCAACCCGGCGCCCGCGGCGCGACGACCTGGGCATGAGCATCACCGCCAATCCAGCGACGAACTCGCTGCTGATTAGCGCCAACGACAAGGAATTCGAGCAAGTCAGCGAATTGATCAAGATCCTTGACGTCAAGCCCGAAGAGCAGCGGCAAATCCGCTCGTTCAAGCTGAACTATGCCGAGGCCTGGGGGCTCAACGAGGCGGTGCGGCAGTTGTTCAGCGGTCGGGGCCTCGGCGGACGGGTCAGCCCGCGCGATCGGGTGGACGTCTATCCCGATTGGTCTTCCAACACGTTGATCGTGGCGGCATCGTCGGAGAACATGGAGCGCATCGAGGCATTCGTCGCCGAAGTGGACCAGCCGGGGGCGGGCGATCGCAAGGTCACCGTGGTGGAAATCGAGAACGCCGACGCGGCTTCGGTGACCCGGGCGCTGAACGAGATATTCGTTCGGGCGCGCATGTCCCGCCGGGGCCAGCAGACCATCTCCATCACCAATCCGCAAGGTAGCAATCACCTGCTGATCCGGGCCAACGACGAAGAGCTGGCCGAGATTCAGGCGGTCATCGATCAAGTCGAGGCGACCGGGACCGGCGGCGGGGACTTGAAGATCATCCCGCTCAAATACACCGACGCGGAGGAAACCCGCCTGATCCTCGAGGAATACCTGCGCAAGCCCGGCACACGCGGCGGCGGGCGCGGTGGCGCGGCCCAATTGGTGGGCGATACCCGCATCAGCGTCTCCCTGCAGAACAACGCCCTGATTCTCTCCGGCGAGGCCGAGCAACTCGAGCAGATCGCCGAAGTCGTCGCCCAGATCGACGTGCAGATGGAGGACGGCAGCAACGTGCCCAAGATCATCAAGCTCGAGTACGCCCTGGCGTCGGAGATTCAGCCGCAGTTGGAAGAGCTTTTCAAGCAGCAGCGGCGCGGACGCGGGGGTACCGGCGCCATTCAGCCGGTCATCGTCGCCAACGACGCTACCAACGCGCTGATCGTGCGGGCGGGCGCGGCGGACTACAACGCCATCGAGTTGACCGTAGCCCAGTTGGACAACGAAGAAGCTCAGAACGCCGGCATCCGCATCGTCCGCGTGTCGCCGGGGGTGAACGTGACGGACATGGCCACAATGTTGGAAGAGAGCTTCAACGCGAGCCTCAAAAGCCAGCAAGGGCGAGGTGGGCGGAGTGCCCAACAATTGACCATCACGCCGGACACGCGGACCAACATCCTGATCCTGGCGGGTGCGCCGGCGCTGTACGACGACATCGAGGCGACCATCCGCGCCCTGGAGCAAATGGGACCGCAGGGCGGAAAGGTGACGCGGATCATCCGCACCAAAGACGCGGATGTAAACGAGATTAAGGGTGTTCTTGAGGACCTG
>JAUWNF010000412.1 GCA_030612785.1 Phycisphaerales bacterium | reverse complement strand
CCCCGCGCCACCGCTTCACTCACAACATACTTGCCGGACTTCTTGCGGTCCGGCAACTCGAACATGGCGTCGAGCATGATTTCTTCAAGCACGGCGCGGAGGGCCCGAGCTCCCGTGTCCCGCTCGAGCGCCGCTTCCGCGATGTACTGCAGGGCATCGTCGGTGAACTCCAGTTCGCATTCCTCGAACTCGAAGAACTTCTGAAACTGCTTGACCAGTGCATTGGTCGGCTCGGTCAGGATGCGCACCAGCGTGGAAACGTCCAGCGGCGCCAGCGTCGTGATGGTCGGCAAACGCCCCACCAACTCCGGTATCATTCCGTACTCGATAAGATCCTCAGGGGTCACTTGGGCAAGGAGTTCGCCCTCGGCCTCGGCGGTGTCGTAGGGCGCGGCTTCGTTGGCAAACCCGATGGCCGAGTGCCCGATGCGGCGCTTGATGATGTCGGCCAGCCCGACAAAGGTGCCGCCGCAGATGAACAGGACGTTCGTGGTGTCCAACTGAATGTATTGCTGCTCGGGATGCTTCCGCCCGCCTTGCGGGGGGATGTTCGACACCGTGCCCTCGAGCATTTTCAACAAGGCCTGCTGCACGCCCTCACCGGACACGTCGCGGGTGATGCTAACGTTCTGCGTCGTCCGCCCGATCTTGTCGATCTCGTCGATGTATATGATGCCGCGCTGGGCCAGTTCCAGGTCGTAGTCGGCGGTCTGCAGGAGCCGCAGCAGCACGTTCTCCACGTCCTCGCCCACGTAGCCGGCCTCGGTCAGAGTGGTCGCGTCACCGATCGCGAAGGGGACGTTCAGCAAGCGCGACAGCGTCCGGGCAAGCAGAGTCTTGCCCGCCCCGGTCGGACCGACGACGAGCACGTTGGATTTGTCGAGTTCGATGTCTCCCTTGTCAGCCAGGTCGGCGTGTTCCAGCCGCCGGTAGTGGTTGTACACGGCGACGGACAAGGCCTTCTTGGCCGACTCCTGCCCGATGACGTATCTGTCGAGGAACTCCTTGACTTCCCGAGGCTTGAGCAGGGTCGCGAAAACGGCCCGCCCCGTCGCCGCTTTGCGCATTTCCTGACGGATGATGTTGTGGCACAACTCCACGCAGGCCTTGCAGATGTAGACGTCCTTGGGGCCCTCGACCATTGGACCTGCATCGCGCTGGCTCTTGCCGCAGAAACTGCAAGAACTACTTCGCTTCGTTCGGCTTCCCCGGCCGCCCCCTCCACTACCCTGTCCGCTTCGTGTTCCGGCCATCAATCGATCGCTCCATTACGACCGCTGGCTGGTCGTGCCCCTTGCGGTCGTCTCACGCCATGATATCGTCAGGAAGAGACTATCGGAATCATCCAATTAAGACCGCGGTGGCCGCCCCTCAATCGCCGTCGGTCCGTTTGATCCCCATGTCGCCGAGCACCTTATCACGGAGGCGCCCGTACTCCCGGTCATTGATGTCCCCCCGCGCGCGCATCGCGTTGAGGTCCTCCAGCGCCCACACCTGCTGGGGTGGCGGGTCCCAGGCGGCCCGATAACGCCGCCGATAGACCACTGCCACGACGACCAGCAGTACGATGCCGAGCAAGATCAGTCCGCCCCATTTGGCCAACTCAAGATAATCGGCATCCGCACCCACCGCCAGCAGCGTGCCGCGGAGTCCTGCCGCGCCCAGATTCATCGGACCACCGCCCATCGAGCACCGCGGCCACGTCTGAATCTCCACACCATTATACCCACCTCGCGGGTCCGAGAACACCGCCGCCCCACCAAGCCGGACGCTACTCCGCGGCGTCATCAGGCGGATCGAGATTAACCCGGCGGGCTATCACCCATTGTGGCCGATCGCTCAGCAAGTAACGGTTTCGCATGACCAACTCGGCGCACACCCCCACTCCCAGTAGCACGCAAGCCCCTGTCCCGGCTATCATGGCTGAAATGAAACCCAACTGCCACAGCGACCATCCCCACACCACTTCCAGCCCGATTCCCAATCCAAACAGGATTCCCCCTGCGATGACCATGTACTGGGCCAGCTTCGCCAGAACGTGCGACGGGCGCGTGCGATACTTGAACAGGGCCCGCATGAGCAGCATGTCCGCCACCACGCGCGCAATCCGCCCCATGCCGTACTTACTCACCCCTGCGGTCCGGGGATGATGTCTGACGACCAGTTCGGCGATTCTCCCGCCGCGGCTCACCACATAGGGCGCCAGGAAGCGGTGCATTTCTCCGAACAACTCGCGCGGATCCACGGCGTCGGCGCGGTAAGCTTTCAGCGTGCAGCCCAAATCGTGCACCGCAACTCCGGTGATGCGGTTCACTAAGGCGTTGGCGACGCGCGTGGCCAAACGGCGCAGAGCGGTGTCTTGCCGCTCCCGGCGCCACCCACTCACACACGCGTAGCCCTCGTCCAGCTTCTCCAGCAAACGTCCGATGTCTGCGGGATCGTTCTGACGATCCCCGTCCATACAGACGATGACCCGGCCCTGGGACTCGTGCATACCGGCCGCCAGGGCCAGCGTCTGCCCGCAGTTGTGAGCAAAGTGGATGATCTTCACCTCGGAATGAGCTTGCGCCGCCGCATCGAGCCGTTCGGGACTGCCGTCGCTACTCCCGTCGTTAACGAGAACCACCTCGAAGCTCAGCCCCAAGGCCGAAACCTCCCGCAGGAGGTCCTCGACCAGCGGGGCGATGTTGTCCTCCTCGTTATAGATCGGGACCACTACTGACAGGTCGAGGCTACGTTCACGTTTGGCGGACATCGAAGTTATCAACCTTCGCTTAGTATCTACGGCTGTGCGGGCGCGGCGGGATCCGGCGCCGGCTCATCGCTGCCGCCTTCAAGCTCGTTTTGCACGGCCCGCTCGCGGCGCAGCTCGCGCAACTCGTGATGAGCTGCCTTGCGCCGGTAAATGAGTATGAGATTACGAACGTAAATGAAACAGCCCAGTCCCTGACCGAGAACGAACACCGGATCGCGCAGTCGGAGCGCGTAGATGAACAACATCGTCCCCCCGGTCAAAGAAAGATACCAGAACGCCACCGGCACGTAGCTGCGCTTCTTCCGTTCACTGGCGATGAGTTGCACGACAAAACGCATCATGAACGCGAATTGGGCGAGAAACCCGAATATCACCCACGGCTTGAGAATCGCCCGTTCGATCCGCTGCGCGAGGGTCAGCCGGGCTTTGGCACGTGCTTTGACCCGTTCGGTAATCTCAATCAGCTTGGCGACTTCTTCTTCGGAGATATTCTCCCGCTCGAGCCGCTTGAGGATTAGCTGGTAATCAGCGTCCGCACCGTCCGGCGTGGCAGCGACGCCCGGAAGCGCCGCAACGACCAGCACCCCTGCCGACACGATGATTCGTCGTACTGCCAACTTCGTATCCCGGTGATCCTGGACCGCACTTCAAGGCCGTCACTGGAAGGCGCCCGGCCGAACCGGTCAGCCCGCAGGACAGCCCCCCTCACAAAGTAGCCCCCAGGTGGCACTCTGACCGAACCACCCAAAGCGGCCGGAAACACTCATTATGGCTTGCCGCCGTTAGCCCTGCAAGCGGGCCGGCGGGAGCACGATCGGCCGCCGCAATCGCCCACGGATTTGACTCTGAATCCGGGTTTGCTAATATCATGTATCGCGCGTGCGAGTGCGGATGGGCTTGGGCGCGCAGATTATGTCCCGGTAGCTGAATTGCTAGAGGGAGTCCCGGTGCGCCGGGATTAACCGCGTTTGGGTTGGGTAGCTTGGCGATGGGATAAGCGAATAGTCCCCGATAGCTCAATTGGTAGAGCGAGCGGCTGTTAACCGCTAGGTTTTAGGTTCGAGTCCTAATCGGGGAGGTCAACGATCGGTCGCGAGTCTGGCGACCGACCAGTTCACGCGAAACCCCGGGTCAGAGAGCGCCCGGGGTTGCTCGTTTTATCGCCAGTATTCGCAAGGGGTTAGAGCAGCAGGTGGAACAGCCCGGCCCGC
>JAUWNF010000648.1 GCA_030612785.1 Phycisphaerales bacterium | reverse complement strand
GGGCGGATGAACTGCATGAACTCGTTCAGCGGAACCGCGACCAGAATGACCACTACACCCGCGGCGAGCGCACCGCCGCACCACCACGGCACCGGTTGCAGCCAATGGGCTTTTCGAGGCGCATCTCCCCGTTTCGTCCATCCGGCGTACACCACCGCCAGGAAGATCAGCGGAGCGATTGGTAAGGTCAACATTTTGGTGAACAGGGACAGCGTTAGGAACGCGCCCGACGCCGCCATCCACACGGCGTGCGGCTTCCGTTGGAAGCGAGCGAGGGCATAGATCGACAGCATGGCGAACATCAGCGTTGGCAAGGCTAGCATCACCCCGACGCTTAGCGCCAGGTACCGATACGATGTCACCAACACGAACGCTGACACCAGTGCCGCCACATGCCCCCACGAGAGACGCACGGTCTGATACAACGCCCACAGCAGAACCCCAGAGCACAACAGGACCAGCAGCCGGCCTCGAAGAACGGTCCAATCGGTCAGGGCGAACCAGGCGCGCAGCATGTAGGTGAACACCGGCGGCTGATCGCTCCAGGTTTCCGTGTATAAGCCGTGCCCCTTGGCGAGCATCAGGGCTTTGATGACGTTGTTGCCTTCGTCAGGGTCGAATTCGAACACGTCGTGAAACGGGTGCCATAACCACACAAAGAGGACGAACAACATCGGCACCGCCCCGTGGGCGAGCAGGTCGAGGATCCTGGCGAACGATCTGGCTTGGGCCACGATCCCTTCGGCCGATGCGACTCCCGAGGCGCGCTGCGTACTCGAAGCGCGTTTACTCCGTGTCGCCTTGCTCCTGGTTCTCTTCATGTCCGTTGCGGCAAGCGCTAGAATACGGCAAGCCGTTCGCTAATGCAACACGCTCCTCGTCCAAGCCGCTGGTCGCGGCATCCAGACCGCGTGCGACCGTTGCCAACTTGGCGCGAGTTGGCGGCTTCACTATACTCGCGGAAACTGATCGCGAGCGGGGCCGTACGATTGGGCGCCGCGATGGCATGCGTGCCAAAGCAACCCGAAACTACCCTGAGGAATACTGGCGAGTCGTTGATGACAAGCGTGGTGTGGAGAGTCGTCGGCGTACCTGACGACGCCGACTTCAAGGGAAGAATCGCCGGCTGCTTTCGCGGGCTGTGGCCGCTGGCGGCACCGTTCCTAATCCTGGTTTGCGATCCTCGTCGCGAACTGGCCTCAGCCGCCGCGTGCTGGAGCGCACTGATCCTGCCGGGCGTGCTAGCAGTCAACCTGCTGTTCCCGGCCAGTCATCCCATCGGGCGAGGGTTCTCCAGACTCGCGATCGCATCGATCGGCGGGCTAGTTCTGTTCGGACTGGTTGCCTGGATCGGCTGCCTTTCTCACCAGACACTGACTACGGTTTTGATCGTTTACGGGGTTCTATACACCGTCTGCGTGGTTTCGCTGCTCTGGATGTTGATTCGGCGCGGGCCGGCCTTGGCGAAGACGGAAGAGCCTTGGCCGAGTCTAGACCTTGCACTCGGCGGACGCCGGTGGACAGCGGTGCTCGTAATCCTGGGAACCGCCATCTTCCTGGCCGGCATTGCCCTGGCCACGGTCGAGGCGCAGAACCCTCAGTTGACGCCCGGTTTCTGGGGCGCCCGCGAGCACTGGTGGCAAGGGACGGTTCTGGGGGCGGCGGCGTCCGTGCTGACCGCTTCGGTGATATTGTGGGGTACCCGCCGGCGGCAAAGCGTCAGCGATGATGCCAAACGAGGTTTGAAAGGACTTTCGGACAAGAAGAAGCGGGCTCGCCGCCGCACCGCCTCACCCCCGTCTCGTTCCTCATCCTCGGGCGCATGGCTGGTTGTCTTCCTGTGGCTGGGTATGGCCGGAGTGACCGTGCACCTCATGAGGGTGGCATACATGGACCCGCCGGCAAAGACAGACCGCCCGATACACATGTTTCGACCACCATGGAACTCGGACGATGTCACGTATGTGTCCGAGGCGGTGGATTACCGCTACGGTGCCCCGATGGGAAAACTTGAACCTTCCATTGGGAGCAATCTTCCGTTCGGCCGGGTCTCGGTATCGCCGCTGGGCGCACCGCTCGTCGCCACGATCGCGCGGGTCAGCGGTGTCGGATGCGCGGCGCTGCATCACAGTGTCCTTCGTCCGCTGATCGTCCTCGTGGGGATCAGCGCGATGACGGCCACACTAATGGTCATGTTCCGCATGCAGCGTTGGGCCGTCCCGTTAGGTCTGCTCGTGGTTACCTTGCTCG
>JAUWNF010000403.1 GCA_030612785.1 Phycisphaerales bacterium | reverse complement strand
TCTCTAGTCCGCAACCATTCACCTTTCCAGGCTTGAAAAACCGCGGCGCGTGGCTGAACGCGCGTCGGCGGGCGGGTGGCACCGACAAACTGCTGGTGGGTGGTGAGAGGTGAACCTGGCGATGCCGTGTCCCTGGAACGTAGAGTTGTGGCGGATGAGTTTGTCGGTGTGTGGCGACTGCCGACGATACCACGGACAAACACGCGCAGCCCGAGCCAGCAGTCAATGCTGAGCGTGGTCAGTAACGCTAAGGTGAACGCACGAAGAACATGTTTGTCCGTGCCACGCTTGTCACGGGCACCCGGCGTCATCATTCGCCCTCCCCACCGCTAAAGGGGCTGTCGGTTTAGTGCCTTCGCGCTCTGACGAAACGGCTGTCAAGAACGGAAACCATAGTCTTGAGCAACGATTATGCCGTTTCCGGCGCTCGATGTCGATTAAATCGACAGCCCCTAAAGCGATGGGCCACCCGTCCAGAGAAGGAATGCGATGTTCTTAGGGGGCGCTCTAAGAATCCGAATCGGGCTTTTCATCGTCGGGACGCTGTTTGGTCAGCGCCGACGCGAGCAAGGCCGAAGGAACCGAGACAACGCCAAAACCAAGTATCAGGATGATGAATGTAAACGCCCGACCAGCAACGGTGATCGGGTAAACGTCGCCGTAGCCGACGGTCGTGAGGGTGGCAATCGCCCACTACATTCCAGCAGAATGTCAGCTCACTACCTGAGACGCGACCGTGATGCAGCAGGAGTGCCGCCGATAGGGTTATCGGTCAGCACAGAAGCTTGAGTCCCACATATCATGGACAGACTGTGCGGCCTCAGCGCAGGTGTCGATTCCCGAGGGAAGGGGACCGAGGATTGCCCCGGCATCGGCGAGCGTGTCGTCGTCGCAGCAGTCGTCGTAGAACCGCATTTCCCATTCGAACACGGGGCAAACAAGATCGCCGTTTTCTGGATCGTCGTTGAAGGCCCTCATCGCGTCGAGAAAGTTATCCCGGACATTCTGACAATGCGCGCTAAGACCCATACTATTCCCGTTCGTGCCTCCGCCACCATCTCCGCCATTGCCACCGTCACTGCCACCGAGGTCGATCGTGCAGGCGAATGGGCTGAAGAGAAAAGGAATTGCCACCACAAACGCTAGCGCCCGTTCCATGGCCAAACCTCCAGCAAAAGCCGCGCGAAGTTACGTTTAGTTATGTAGATTACTTATCGAGGACATTCGTGTCAAGGGGCGTTCAGGACGGATAGGTCGGTCCAGGTTGGAACGACGGATCGGCATGAACGCAACCCCCCTACCGACCTTGCAACGCTCGCCACGCTGCCCCAGAATGCGTCTGGTGGGCATCGAACGACAGACAGGACAGTAGGAACGCAAGTCGCTTGACAAAAAGACTGACAAAAAGGCGAATTTGACTGCCTGTAAACCCTTGTGAATACAGGACTTACAATAGCGGGACAGGACTCGAACCTGCGGTCTGTGGGTTGTTCCGCCTCCTCCTGTCCCGTAGGGACATCTGACAATAGCCCCGCGATTCATCGCGGGGTTAGTCGATGCCCGAGGATTCCGAGTCCCGTAGGGACGACGGAGACGGACGGCATTCAATCGTCCCTACGGGACTCACCTCGGTTGATGGTCCTCGCCGACCCAGGCATGAATGCCTGGGCTATGCTCGGTCCGTCCCTACGTGATGTTTGTATTGTTGAGGAGTGAACGTAGATCTACACCAATGACCTGCACCCTCTTGAAGCACGCCCGGAACGGCAGGGCCTTTTCAATTCTCCGCCAGAGGCGGTGGATAAAAGAGGATTCAATCTGTAGCGTCGCGCCTTGTGGGCGGCGCGGCCTCGTTTCTCGTCACCCACAAGGGGTGACGCTACATTCGCGCAGGCGCCGGACGGCATCCATGAACTGCTTCAGTCTTGCGGGATCGATAGGGTTGGACCATAGGCCGTCGCGCTTGACGTAAGACCCGATGATGAAAGCATCGGCGTGCGGCCAATAGCGCTCGAGGTTGTCCGGGGTCAGACCGCTGCCGATGGCGATCGGGATGCCCACCGCTTCTTTGGCAGCACGCACGTCTTCGGGATCGGCTGGCTGGCCGGTGGCTACGCCGGTGATGACGATGCCGTCGGCACCGAAAAACTCGGTCGCTCGGGCGGCTTCTGCCAAGCTCAGGTCGGCGGTGATGGCGTGGCTGGCGTGTTTCTTCTTGACGTCGGCGAGGATGGCGACGTCGTCGGCTCCGATGTGCTTGCGGTAGCGGAGCAGCCGCCCGGCGTCGGCGTCGTCCATGAGGCCCTCGTCGGCGACGTGGGCGAAAGCGAAGCCCTCAGCCCGGATGAAACGCGCGTCGCAGGCCTGAGCGACTGCCAGGGCGTCGCAATTGGCCCCCGCGAGGATTTGCACGCCGAGCGGAAGGTCAGCGGCCTGCCGAACCGCGATGCCGGCGGCGGTCATACCGGCGATGATCTCCGGCCCGACGCTGCGCATCAGGTACGGTCGATCGTGCATGTTCTCGATGAGCAGCGCATCACAGCCGGCGTCGGCCAGCACGCGGGCTTCCTCGGCGACCGTCCGCACGATCTGGGCTACGGTCCTGCTGTGATAAGGCGTGCCCGGCAAGGCGTGCACATGGACCATGCCGATCACCGACTTGGACGACGGAAAAGGCCTGGGCGAATTTGGAGTCGTCACGGGTTCTCACCTTTCCATTATCACCGGACTCAATCTCTCTCAAAGATGTTGCCCAGACCACCGAGGACCGAGCCTTCGCCCTTTTTGGAAGCGAAGCCCGAAAGCAGGCGCCCGGCGAGTCGGGAGAACGGCAGCGATTGCAGCCACACACGTCCGGGGCCGCGGAGCGTCGCCAGGAACAGACCCTCCCCCCCGAAGACGGCGTTCTTGATCCCGCCGACCGTCTGGATGTCGTAATCAACCGAGGGCTGCAGCGCTACCAGACACCCGGTGTCGAGTCGCAAGGTCTCGCCCGGGCCCAACTCCCGCTGCACGATGGTGCCGCCGGCATGGACGAAGGCCAGCCCGTCGCCCGTGATGCTCTGCATGATGAAGCCCTCGCCGCCGAACAGGCCTACGCCGATGCGCTTCTGAAACGCGATTCCCACCTGGGTGCCGCGGGCGGCGCACAGAAACGCCGCCTTCTGACACAGCACTTCGCCACCCAACTCATCCACGTGCAGCGGGATGACCTTGCCCGGATAAGGCGCGGCGAAGGAGACCCGCTCACGCTGCCGGGCGACGTTGCCGAACGTGGTGAGGAACAGCGACTCGCCCGTGACCATGCGTTTACCCGCGTCGAAGAGCTTGTCGAGCAGGCCCTTTTGACCGGAGGCGTCGCCCAGCACGGTCTGCATCTCGATACCGCTGGTCATGTACATCATGGCCCCCGCTTCGGCGACGACCACTTCGTTGGGGTCGAGGGTGATTTCCACGAACTGCATGTCGTCGCCGTAGATTTCGTAGTCGATCTCGTCGGCCATCCGGGTGCGGGCAAGCGGCGCCGGCGGCGGACCGGTGGTGCCGGCCAATTCCGCGGCGATGGCCGCCACATGCCGCGCCCGGGTCCAGTCAGGCGTCCCCGGCCCGTAGATCAGCGCGTCCGGTCCACCCACCGCGGGAAGCATCCGGATCAATTCCGCGCGCGCGACCGGACCAACAGTTTCGCCGTCCCTTACGTAGTACCACTCACCAGCGGTTGCCATGGTCGTTTTCCTCTGCTTTCGCCGCAGGTCTTCTGCAGGTGTGAAACCGATTATGGTCCATCCCGCTGTTTTTGGGAAGTGGTGAGGAGGGCAGAACCGTTGCAGGGCGTTGTCCGGGGTCTGCCAGGCGGCCTGGAGGATCGGTGGCTAACACACCTTCGGGTCCGTGACACATTAGGCGGCCTTTTGAGCGTTCCGTCGCCGAGCGATTGTCTCCCGCGCGCCGATGGTCTTCTTCGCCCTGAAGGGGCGTACTACGATAGCCCAGGGCAACGCCCTGGGGCGGGATTTGCCCGAAGA
>JAUWNF010000240.1 GCA_030612785.1 Phycisphaerales bacterium | reverse complement strand
TCTTCGGGCAAATCCCGCCCCAGGGCGTTGCCCTGGGCTATCGTAGTACGCCCCTTCAGGGCGAAGAAGACCATCGGCGCGCGGGAGACAATCGCTCGGCGACGGAACGCTCAAAAGGCCGCCTAATGTGTCACGGACCCTCTCAAAACCTGGGCAATCTTGCGGCCTTCGCCCTCAGCAGAACCCCGTGCTAGAATACAAAGCCCTGCGTATCTGCGCAAAGATGCCGGGCTTCGCGTGGGTTGGCCTGGACGAAGCCCTTGGACCGGAAACGGCGTCTAGGTCAGGCCGGTATCGCGGGTTAAGGAGGACGACCGGTGGAATCGGGTGCGGGTCCCGGTTCGAGGTGGTTGTCCGCGCCTGATGCTTGCGTGAGGCGCTCGCACTCAAAGGACGGATATGGCATCCCCTCGTTGTCAAGGAGCATGTTGTTCAGCGCTCGTAGGCGGGCTGGTCCGCGTCGTGGTACCGGCGGCGTGTTGCTTGGTGCTCGGGCAAGCCGCGGTCTCGCCGCGAGGGGTGCGGGCAGCGCCTCCGAGTGTCCCAGCCGCTGAACGTACCCACGCGGAATTGTGCGCTCTTGTCGGACCGAAGGCGAGAGCTGTCACCACCAAGCACTTTGTGGTGGCCTACGACACGACGATCGAAACCGTGCGCCGGTTGACCTCTCGCGTCGAAGCCACCTCCCGAGGCATCGAGAAGTTTTGCACGTTCAACGGAATCGCGTATGCGCCGTCGAAGACGCCACTTGAAATCCTGCTGTTCGATCAGCCGGAGAGTTTCTACCGCTACGCGGCGGCGCTGGGCGTTCGGGCCGAAGGGCTCAATGGGTTCTACTATACCGGCACCAACCGCTCCGCGTTCTTCAATATCCTTAACCACCCCAGCCTGGGCGAGTTGCGTCAGGGAATCGAGCGTCTGGAAGAGCAAGTGGCCCAGTTGAACCGCCAGGAATTCAACAAGGCCCAGAGAGCCCGAAAACGCGAACTGTTAAAGCAACTGCACTACTACCGCAACCGACGTAACCAGCTGGTGGAGAAGCTCAATCGCACCGTGGTGCAGCACGAGACGGCCCACCATCTGCTGTACGATGGCGGCGTTCACGTCATCGGCGCCCCCAACCCGGTCTGGTTGGTCGAGGGGCTGGCGGTCCTATTCGAGACCCCTCCGTCAGCGAAGGGGGCCGGCATCGGCGTCACCAACCAGATGCGGCTGGCCGACTTCCGGGCGGCCTGTGGCGAAAAGCTGGACCCACAGAAAAAACGCCCCCGAAAGATGATGCCCGAGAATCTGCGCACTGCCTACGACGCGGGGCGCTTCATCCCCCTGCGCCGCTTCATCACCCTCCACAGATTCTCCGAGGACCCGAGCAACCCAAACGTGGGCTACTACTATGCCCAAGCTTGGGGGCTGACGTTCTACCTTCAACGTACGCAGCGTGAGGAACTGGCCCGGTACATAAACGCCCTCGCCAAGCGCACGCCCGGGGAACCCGTTGCCCCGGAGGAGGAGCTCGCGCAGTTTGAAGCCGTCTTCGGACTGGTCGATGCGCGCTTCGAGCGCCGTTGGGCCGCCTTCATCTTCAATCTGCGTTTCGTCCCCGAATACCCGGATGGGTAGTCCGATGTGCGCGCTTGCATACCGCTGTTCCGAGCCCGGAGCGCCAGCGACGGGTCATCCCGGCCGGCGCGGACGCGACGCGGCAATGAGCATCATACGCTCTCCATTACCCCGCGCTGGCGCTTGGGGCTCGGATACCCCGCGCTGGCGCGCGGGACTCGGATGGGATCACTGTATGCCGTGCATTCTGCGCTTCAGCGGGCGGATGAGCACCGCCATCAGCAGCGCTCCGACGCCGCACATGACGACGAAGATCAGGAAGTATTGGCCGGGCGGCATCTTGCCCCAGTAGGCGCCGAACAGATTCGCAGCGCCTTCGGCAACGGCCGTGGCGAGGAACCATCCCCCCATGAAGAAGCCGACGTGCTTCGCGGGGGCGAGCTTGGTCACCAGCGACAGACCGACCGGCGAGAGGCAGAGCTCGCCCATCGTCAGACACATGAAGAAGAGAATGAGCCACCAGATGGTCACGCGGTGCTCCGAGGATCTTAGATAGACTTCATCCACGGCTAACTTGAGATCGGGATCGGCCGTAGTGGCGAGGAGCTCGACTTCGGCACGCAGGCCGATTTGCTGCTTGACCGTGAGCCTTTTCGTCTCGGAATCCCAGGCGGCCGCCTTCCGTGCCTCTTCGCCGACGACAGCGAAACCGGCCGGCGCGTTCGAAAGGACCTCCGTCAGTTCTTCTTTCTTCTCCAAGTCGGCGGACTTCTCGACGATCGCCTTGATCGTCCTTATGAAGTCGGGCGGCGCGGTCTCGGAGAGAATCTTGAGGCGGTCCAGATCGGGCAAGACGCCGCTCATGCAAAGCACCTTCCGATCGGCGTCATAGCGCAGGCGTGTCGCGCCATAGAAGACCTGATCTCCGCTATCCACATCGGCCGTGAACAGACGGCCATCCTCGTCTACACTGAGACCGCTCGGCAGCGCGGCGAGGGTAGCTTCGCTCGGTCCGCCTTCACTCTGCGCCGCCGGCCACATGACGCCGAACGCAACGGCAACCATAGCCAGACCAAACACCATCTTCGTCGGGGTGGAAGGCTGGAGCTTGCGCCGGTCCAACCATATCCAGAGGAATGCGAACACCGGCGCGAGCGTGATGATGAAGAAGGGGTTGATCGATTGGGTTTGGCCCGAGGTCATGCTCGGTTCGCTGAACCAGTCCTTCACCGCTTGCCCGAAGCTGACGGTCGGCGGGCTCACCTCTGCAGCGCCACCCGCACCTGCGGCGGCGGCGACATCCAACGTAATCGGCACCGGCTCGGTGGTGAGAAGCCGAAGATTGGTGTGCTTGTCGGCCCAGACGAGCATGGCGTTGTAGCTTTGTTCGAAGGCCGTCCAGAATAGAATGATGAAGGCAAACACGATAAGCAAGACGATGATGCGATCCCTCACGACGTGGGGCGGATGCAGTGCGGCGGGCTGTTCTGCTTTGACCGGCTTCTCCGGTTTGGCGGGTTCGGTCTCTGCGGAGTCCGGGTTGAACTCGACGAGCTTGCGCTGGCCGATGGCATAGACGATTAACCCGAAGATCATGCCGACACCCGCGGCGCTGAAGCCGTAGCTGTAGCCGTAGTTCACCTGAAGCCAGGCGCAGAGCAGTGGACCGAACAGAGCGCCGAGATTGATGCCCATATAAAAAATCGTAAACGCGCCATCGCGTCTCGGATCACCCGGTTTGTAGAGGCTGCCAACCTGGGTGGAGACGTTCGGCTTCAAGAGGCCGACGCCGACGATGATGAGGCCAAGGGCCGTATAGAAGCACCACATCTCTTCAAAGGCCATGACGAGGTGGCCGAGCGACAGCAGGATCCCGCCGACCAGGACGGAGCGCTTGGAGCCGAGCCAGTGGTCGGCTATGAAGCCACCAATCACCGGTAGGGCGTAGCACGAGAATGTGTACACGCCCATCACGTGTGACGCGTGCTTCTGCGTCCAGAAGAAGTGGTTGATCATGTACAGCATGAGCAGCGTCTTCATGCCGTAGAAGCTGAAGCGCTCCCACATCTCGGTGAAGAACAAGACGTACAGCCCGAGAGGATGTCCCAGGAAGGTCTTCGGTTGGTCGGACACACGCTTTCTCCGAATGACAGCAGAATGTAGCGTCGCCCCTTGTGGGCGGCGGTCGGGTCCAAGGTCCAAAGTCCAAGGTCCAAGGTCTTTGCCCTATTGCCTATTGCCTATTGCCTATTGCCTATTGCCTATTGCCTATTGCCTCAGTTACGCTTCCTTACGGTCGCGTTTCGGGAAAAAACCCCGTCGCGTTTCGGAAAAAACCCCGTCGCGTCTCGGTTCGCTTCGTCGCTACGGGTAAATCTTGCCCATCATCCGCGGGAAGGGGATGGTCTCACGCAAGTGCTTCACGCCGCAAATCCACGCCACGGTCCGCTCCACGCCCAGGCCGAACCCGCCGTGCGGCACACTGCCATACCGGCGCAGGTCCAGATACCACTCGTACGGCTCCTGCGGCAACCCCTCCTCGTGAATCCGTGACCGCAGAATGTCATAATCTTCCTCACGGGCCGACCCGCCAATAATCTCACCCACGCCCTCCGGAGCCAGCATGTCGAAGTTCTCCACGACGCGGTCGTCCTGGCGATCGACCCGCATGTAAAACGCCTTGACCCCCTTCGGATAACGGTGCACGAACACCGGGCGCTCGTGCAGCCGCGAGATGATGGTCTCGTCCGAACCGCCCAAGTCGCTGCCCCAACGGAACTCCGCCGCCAGTTGCATGTGCTTGGGAATGTTGGTGATTTCCTCCTCCAACTCGGAGCGGCGCTCGCGGGCCGCCTGCTCCTCCTGGGCCGCTTTCTCCTGCTGCCACTTCTTCTTGGCGGTTTTGCCCGTCTCCACCAGTTCCTCGATCTTGCGGGTAAGTTGCTTCACCTCAGCCGTTTTGTCCGCAAGGCCCTGTTCGAGCAACTCCTTAGCCTGCGGACCGCGAAGGATGTCAGCAGCCTCGCTGTAACTGATCCGGTGGAAGGGCTTTTTGATTCTCTCCAGCGCCGCAATGTCCCGTCCGAGGAACTCCAAGTCGGCCCGGTGGTCGGCCAACACGCGCTCGACCAGCGCACAGGTCATGTCCTCGGCCAGATCGATCACGTCGTCGAGGGTGGCGAAGGCGATCTCCGGCTCCACCATCCAGAACTCGGTGAGGTGGCGGCGGGTCTTGGACTTCTCGGCCCGGAACGTCGGCCCGAAGCAGTAGACCTTGCGATGGGCCATGCAGGCCGTCTCCACGTAGAGCTGCCCGGTTTGAGCCAGGTACACCGGCTCGCCGAAGTAGTCCACCGAAAAGAGTGTACTGGTCTCTTCGCCGGCGGCGGGGGCGAAGATCGGCGTATCGATCAACACGAAGCCGTTATCGTTGAAGTACCGCCGGATGGCATCGACCAGGGTAGCCCGGATGCGCAGGATGACATACTGCCGCTGCGAGCGGAACCACAAATGCCGCTGCTTCATCAGAAAATCGATCCCGTGCGGCTTGGGTGTAATCGGGTAGTCCACAGCCGTACCGATCGTTTTCAGGGAACTCACCCGCAGTTCATACCCGCCGACGGCTCGCTCGTCAGCCGAAACGGTGCCGGTGACCTCGACGGCTGATTCCTGTGTCAGGTGCTTGGCTTCGTCGAAGAACGATTCCGTTGCCTCGTTGCGTTCGATGATACACTGGCAATAGCCGGTCCCGTCGCGGAGCGTCACGAAGACCAGCTTGCCCTTGGGCGTGTTTCGCAGAACCCACCCGTGCAACGTGACGGATTTCCCGACATGGTCCGCGAGTTGTAAGATGGTCGTGTCCATGGGAAATGCTTATAGATTCCAGACGCGGCGGCTGCAAGTGGGGGGCGGCACGTGGCATGGTCAAGCGTGTCCGACGATGGCCATCGCATGGCAGTCCTTCGCCTCAGGAGAAGCCGCTTGCGTTGGCACGAAACGGAGCTTGACCATGTGGACGCCAAGGAGCTTCACAACGTTCCACATGGCCAAGGACCGCCTCAAAAGGTTCTTGGAAAGATCGTAACGTTATGGAGGGCGGTCCTTGACCATGCCACCCACCAAAATCACCGACCCTGAAACCCGCGCCCGCACTGCGCGACCGGGTACCGGCTATAAGGTACGTCCGCTGACCCTCCGCCTGATCCTGTCCCTGGCCCTGTTCCCAATTTTGCCGAGCAGCTCCTTTCTGCT
>JAUWNF010000143.1 GCA_030612785.1 Phycisphaerales bacterium | reverse complement strand
TCTTCGGGCAAATCCCGCCCCAGGGCGTTGCCCTGGGCTATCGTAGTACGCCCCTTCAGGGCGAAGAAGACCATCGGCGCGCGGGAGACAATCGCTCGGCGACGGAACGCTCAAAAGGCCGCCTAATGTGTCACGGACCCTGGGTAACGCTCGTGGAGCAAGCGGGTAGGCGAAGCCCACGGGTAAGCTCCGCCGCTGGTCGCGGCTCCGCTTACCCGTGCCACCCTCGCTAGACACGTACCCGGCCAGAGGCCGGCGCAGGCATGTATCTTGGCTTACGGTTCGCCGAGCGCTTCGGCGATCCAGCCACCGCCGATCACAACGTCGCCATCGTACACCACGCACGCCTGTCCGGGGGTAATCGCCGTCTGCGGTTCGTCGAACACGACGTGCATACGCCCGTCGTCCAGGAGCGTAACGGTTGCGTCAGCGGCGGGGTGTAGATAGCGAATCTTGGCCTGGGCCGCGAACGGCTTTGCGGGAGGGTCGATCAGCAGCTTGACCCGTTCGGCAAGCAGGGCGCGCCGCAGGAGTGCCCTTTTGTCACCCACGGTGATCGTATTGGTGGCCACGTCGATCCGGATTACGTAGATGGGTTTGCCTGTAGCGATGCCCAGCCCGCGGCGCTGGCCGATGGTGTAGTGCGGCAGTCCGTCGTGCCGGCCGAGCACGTTGCCTGCGGCATCCACCACGTCGCCGGGGGCGAAGCTTTCCGGCCGGCGCCGGCGCACCACGCGGGCGTAGTCGCGATCGGGCACGAAACAGATCTCCACCGAATCGGGCTTGTCGTGTACGGGCAGGCCCCGCGCCAAGGCCTCCTCGCGAATCTCGTCCTTGGTCATTTCGCCTAGCGGGAAGAGCACGCGCTCCAGCACGGTGCGCTCAATGCCGAAAAGGACGTAGGACTGGTCTTTGGATGCGTCAACCGCCTTCATCAGCACCGGTTGCCGGTTACGCATGCCGATGCGGGCGTAGTGACCGGTGGCGATGTGGTCGGCCCCGATGGCGTCAGCGTACTCGACCAGCTTGCCGAACTTGAGGCGGTCGTTGCAGACCACGCAGGGGTTGGGGGTTCGACCGCGACTGTACTCATCGGCGAAGTACTCGATGATCCTGTCGAACTCGTCCTTGAACTCGACCGCGTAGAAGGGGATATTCAGCTTGCCGGCGACAAAGCGGGCGTCGGCAGCGTCGGAGGCGCCCCAGCACCCATGGCGGACGCGGCTGCCATCAGCCTTGTAGCGGCCGGCGGGGCCGTCGGCCGAGGAAGCGTCGTCTTCGACCGGCGCTTCTACCCCCACACGCATGAACAGACCGGTCACTTCGTAGCCCTGCTCCACAAGCCGGGCGGCCGCCACGCTCGAATCCACGCCGCCGCTCATGGCCACGACCACTCTTTTTCGATTCGTCGAAGTCACCGTTCCGTATTCCAACCTACGCATCTATCCCGCTTGGGTGGCCCATCTCTTTGGCCCGAATCGTCATTATGGCTGCTCCGATTGGTCGGAAGCATCCGGGTCTGCCGTGTCGCTGAGCCGCCAGGCACAGCCGCATTCCGGGCATACGGTCGCGCCATCTTCAGGATCGGTCGGCAGCATGCGCAGATCGTAGCCGCAATGCGGGCAGCGGAGGTACTTGAGCATCGCCGCCGCGACCTTCCCGAAGCGTGACTGCTTCAAGGCGTACCAGGCCAACCACGGAGGGAAACAGAAAAACAGCAGGGAAGCACTCCGCGCCAAAGGGGCAGAACCGAAGTCCTTCTTTACCAGGAGCGAGTAGAGGAAAAGACCGGCTACGGTGAGCACTCCGACCACGCCGACAATCAGTGCAATTCGTTCCTTTCCCGCAATTCTAACGCCCTTCTCGTGTGCGATTGCTCGCAGTGCGTCGGCTTCGATCACCTCGTGCTGACGCAGCAAGTACACTGCAACCGGGTCAAGCTGCGTCACCTTTCGACCACGAGCGTCCTTGATGCACCCGGTCTGCTGGGGTCGGGATGTTTCTTTCTCAGTCATGGCCGCTCTTTTGCGGGTGCCCCATCCTTCCCGAAGGGAAGGGTGGGCGTTGCACTGCCGTACTCGTTGTATCGTCGGAGCTTGCCTTTCCCCGCGCTCCACGAAGACGCGAAGGACATGGCATCCATCGAGCATGGGTGGAGTGTACCACGGTTCGAGTCCTTCCCCCATACTTCGCGAAGACGCGAAGGATGGGGCACCCAAGCCACGCGGGCTCTTGGCCCGCGGCTCGTTATTCGCCAAGCGTGGAGTGGCCGTGTACAATCGCCGCCATGCACATTCTTCTGACCAACGACGACGGGATTTCCGCGCCGGGGTTGGTGGCGTTGTATCGTGAACTGGTGTCGCTGGGCGAGGTGACCGTGGTGGCCCCGGAATCGGCCCAATCGGCGTCGGCCCACGCGATCACCATCAACGCGCCTCTAATCGTCCAGGAAGTTCACGTGCACAACGAGTTCCACGGCCGGGCCGTCACCGGACGCCCGGTCGACTGCGTAAAGCTCGCCCTGACGGATCTGGTTGATCGCCCAGTGGACCTGCTTGTGTCCGGCCTCAACGACGGCGCCAACGTGGGCATCAACGTGCTCTATTCAGGCACGGTGGCGGCGGCGGCGGAAGGGGCCCTGATGGGCGTACCGTCCGTGGCCGTCTCCCTCGCGCGCGGGGAGGAGTTGGATTTTGCCCGGGCGGCCCGCATCGCTCGCGCCCTTATCCGGGAGATGATCGAGAGGACCATTCGGCCGGGAATGCTGCTCAACGTAAACATTCCGAACTTCGAGCACGGCAACCCCAAGAGCGTGAGGGTGGTGTCCCAGTCCGTGCAGAGCATGGCTGACCCTCCCGTCGCCCACGAAGGGCCCGACGGGGTGCGCCAGTATTGGCTTCAGGGCAAATACGGCCCGGTGAGCAAGACCGAGGAGACCGACCTCCGCGCCCTACTGGACCACCATATAACGGTGACGCCGTTGCAGTTCGACCTGACCGCCCGAGACGTGATCGAGGAAGTCCGCGGCTGGGATTGGCCGGCGGTGGGGTGACCCCGGGCGGCGTTCCCCGTGAGTTGGTCTGATCTGCAAAGCAACGGGTACCAGGACTGGCTGGTAACAGACCCCAAGACGGGACAGGCTGCGGGATTGTCCCCGCGGCCCGCGCATCTCGCGAGATCCCCCACCCCTTGCTGCGCAAGGGACGGGGCACCTGACCAGGTCCATTCGACGAGACTACCTGACCGAAAACAGCACTAGCGCCTGGGGCCGCGCCGACCCACGATGCTCACTGCCGAGACGAGCAGTAGCAGCATGCTCGCCGGCTCGGGCACGATGGTGAGGTAGGTCGCACCGTACACAGCCCTTTCATTGGGAACGTCTACGCCATCCCAACGCCATTCCGTCAGCTCCCAGCCGCTCCACGTCGTATAGCAAATGTATCCGTAGTTGTTCGGATCCCCAACCGTGCTTTGATCCCACCACCCCAATGCCAGAATCGAGTGCCCGGTGATTCCCAAGTGAACCGGGCGCCCCGCCTCAAGCTCGGCCTTGAAGTCGTCGAAATCCCATCCCCCGTAAGTGTAGTAGGTCGTAGCATCCACATCCGCATAACTCTCGTTGACGGACGTCCAGGGGGCATCCCAGGCGGAGAAGGCTTCGAACCCGGCCGCCATGTTGCTTCGGGAGGTCGAACCGTCCACCGTTTTCATGAAATCGCCCAAGCTTGCGGGATTCGATTCGTGGTTGGGATACGACGTACAGTCGTGCCAGTCTCCGTAGGTGTGCCCGTTTTCGGACCCGGCAACGATGTGCTGCGTCGCCGCGACCATGCCTTTGGTGCCTCCGGTTGGAGATTCACTGCTATCGCCCCAGAAGGTCGAAGCGTCCCCGTCGAAGAGATTCTGGGTACCCGGCTGGGCGTCCCACCACCCGAACAACATGCCCGCGGCCGTTGGCGAACAGCCGTAATACCAGGTGTATTCGGGCACGTCCTGATACTCCGAGATCATGTTCCAGTGCGGGGGCAGGGCATCCGTTCCCCGCACCGGTTCCCAATCGGGCGGAGGGGCGATCGGGAGCCCGGGACCATCGACGGGCCCCGGCGGGAATTGAGCGCACACCGGCGCTGCGGTGCTCCCTGCCAGAACGATTGTCAAGACCGCAATGATTGAGACTGAACAGATTCTCCTACTCACCTCACTCCTCCTTATACTTGCGTTGTCGTTCCCCCGCGGCTGTCCGCGGCTCGTGAGCCGTGCGGATGCCGCAAACAGACCACACGCGAATCGGAACACACCCCAACCTTGGAAAAACGGAGACTCGAAACGAGCCGTGCTTTCCCGCGGCCGGAGTACCGCGCGCAATGCGGCCTCTGTGCCGTTGCATAACCGCTAAAACCAAGGGAACGTGTGCCGTACCTTCAGGAGTTGAATGCCGCGTTTTCCTCGTAAGAGAATCCCACGGCACACTGTAAAGGCTGCTCTCTCCCGTTCCCCACTCTCAGACCGCTCCACACTCGGTCTGCTCCCTACCTGCCGACGTCACAGCACACCACAACCCGCAAAGGTGTCTCCGACCCGGCTGCTTGATTCTACCACAAACGGTCTCGGGAATGCAAGACCTGTTGCCGCATTTGTGGAAGACTTTATGCCCTCCGCGCGTGGCGGGTTCAGGGGGCGAAATGAGCCTTCACGCTACGGGTTGCGGCGGGAGGTGCGGTCCGCGCCTCCCGTGGCCACCCCGATTGGCCATTGAGAGGATACCATAAGTGTGTTTCGTGCGTGGCTGCCCACTACGCGTGCGGCAACGATTGGCGGGAGTCGTTTGATGGAGGTCAGGTTAGCCGACAAACGCGGCTTCTGCTTCGGCGTCGAGGATGCCATTGAGATCGCTGAGAGGGCGATCGAGGAGCACGGCGCGGGGCGGGTGGTGGCGCTGGGGCCGGTCATCCACAATCCCAGCGTGGTCGAGTACCTGGAGCGCAAGGGCCTGAATCAGTCGGGCGACTTGGAAACGATCCCCGAACGCGCTAACGTACTGATCCGGTCGCACGGGGCCACCCCGGAGACGATCGCCCGGGCCCGGGAGCGCAACCTCAACATCGTGGACGCCACCTGCGTGCTAGTCAAAAAGGCCCAGGACGTGGTCAAGAGTCTTCATGCGGAGGGCTATCAGGTGGTCATGATCGGCAATCGGGATCATCCGGAAGTCCGCGGGGTGATCGGATACGCCCCCAACGTGGTGGTCATCGATAGCGTCGAGGAGGTTGCCGAGGCCCTGCCGCACAAGAAGCGCCTGGGAATCGTGGCCCAGACCACTCATTCCCCGGAGCACGTCGCGGAGATCGTGGCGGAGATCGTCAAACGCCCCTTCAAAGAGATCAAGCTACACAACACGCTGTGCATGGAGGTTACGCAGCGTCAGAAAGCCGCCGTTGCTCTGTGTGGCCAGGTGGATGTGATGTTCGTGTTGGGTGGTTTGCACTCCGCCAACACGCAGGAACTGGCCCGCTTGTGCCGGGCTGAAGCCACCAAAACGTACCATCTGGAGAAATGGGAGGACTTCGACCCCGCGATGGTTAAAGACGCGACAGTCGCGGGGGTTACCGCGGGCGCCTCCACGCCGGAATGGACCCTACAGGAGTTCGTCCGCGGATTGGAAGCCTTGTGAGGCGGAATCATGCTGGTGGTCGCGACATTATGGTGGCTTCTGTTTTTTGCGGTCGTCGGTTTGGCCACCGGTAGTTACCTCAACGTCGTGGTCTATCGCATACCTCGAGGGATATCCACGACCACTCCGCTGTGGTCGTTCTGCCCACGATGCGGCTGCCGGATCCACTGGTACGACAACCTCCCGGTGCTGAGCTACGCGCGTTTGGGCGGGCGATGCCGGGCCTGCGGCGTACCGATCTCAGCCCGCTATCCCGCTGTCGAAATGCTCATGGCGCTGCTCACCCTGGTTGTGCTCGACGCTTTTTGCGTTGCCGGTTTGCGTAATGGAGCACACGATCCCTTCCTGGGGATCACCGATCAGCTCTACTATGATTGGCCGATCGTGCTCGCGCACGTTATTCTCTTCGGCGCCCTCCTGGCCATGTCGGCAATCGACCTGGAGCATTACTTCATCGATGTTAGCTTCACCAATCTGACGGTGCTCGCCGGGTTCGCGCTGCACCTGCTCTGGACGCCGGTGGCGGGCGCGTGGCGGCCAACAGTGGGCAGCGCCTGGCATCGCCCCGGCGTAACCACCAGCGCGGTGAGTATCGCGCTTGCCGTCGTTGTGGCCCTGATGTGGTTGCTCACGCACCGGTTCGTGCCCTCGCCTGATGACGAGAGCACCGCTGCGGATGCCGTGTCCGACTCCAGTGAGACAACCGCCGGAACGTGCGCGGAGTCCGGCTTGGCACCGGCTGCCGCGTGGCTGGTGGCCCTGGTGTTTCTTTTCGTGATTGGGTCAACGGCGGCCGACGCCGTCTCGGCCGAACCAAGGTTGTTTCCCGCTTGGCGGCTGCTGGTGCCGATTGCGCTGGGCTTCGTGCTGATCGTCGGGACGGGTGCGCCCGCGCGGGCTTCGGACACCACGATTATCGAGGCCATCGAAGCGGAACGGTTTTCCGCCCGGAGGGTAGCCCTGCGGGAGTTGCTGCTGCTGACGCCGGCCATTCTCGCCGGAGTTATCGTGATGTGGCTGTGTCTGAAGCACGACGCCTTTGGGGGGTGGTGGGCCGGGCTACTCGACTGGTGCCCGCGGGGTTCCTGGCGGCCGATCACCGGTCTGGCAACCGCGGCTTCGGGTTATGTGATCGGCGGCGCCCTTGGCTGGGCGGTGCGAATCGTGTTTACCTTGATCCTTGGGCGGGAGGCGTTCGGCACCGGGGACATCCACCTGATGGCCGCCGCCGGGTGCGTGGCGGGCTGGCCGGTGGTGGTGATGGGCTTCGTGCTGACCAGCTTTCTGGCCTTGCTGGGCTGGGTGGTGACGCTTCCCTTCAAACGCACGCGGGCGATTCCGCTGGTGCCGTGGCTGTCGCTTGCATTCCTGATCGTGGTGGTGTTCTATAACCGGTTGTGCGAACTGGGACCGGTGCGGAACGTGGTCCATCTGTTCGAGGTTGTTATTTCCGGAAAATTCACAGGCTTGGCGAATTGAGGTGCGCAGATGAGTCTTGCGTTTAGACGGGTCAAGGTCTATTCTAGACTGACGTTGATCGTGCTGGTCGTCATCGCGATCTGCGCGGTGCTGTGGAAGAACCGGAGTCATCAGGTCGACATTTGGTTCTTCTGGCTGATCGACGAAGGCACGCCGATCAACGTCATCTGGTTGATACTGTGCGCGGCGTTGGGGACGCTGGTTTCGTACTGGGCTCTCTCATTGGTCTGGGGCCTGTGGCGCGATATGAAGAAGGTCGCCCGGGATTCAGCCCTGCGTGAAAGAGAGCAGCAGCAGGAACAGCGGGCCAAGGAGCTTCAGGAACAGGAAGAGCGAATCGACACGAAGCTCAAGAAGGCCATCTCGGAGGAGTGATAGAAACGGACGTCCTGGCGATCAGGCGGAAACGGTTGTCGTTACCATGGGAGACGGTGGTATGAAGGGAAATCGATTGGTCGGTGGCGGGTTGGTGCTATTGGTGTGCGCGGCGATGATGGCCGGTGGATGTGGTCCGAATCCCAAAGAACGGATCGCGCTGCTGGAGGACCAGAACGCCGCCTTAACGGACGAGTTGAATCGCATTAATAA
>JAUWNF010000080.1 GCA_030612785.1 Phycisphaerales bacterium | reverse complement strand
CGACCTGGTCCAAAACGGGATCTACCTGGCGGGGGGCGGGGCCTTGTTGCGCGGGTTGGACGCGGTGCTCTCAGAGGCCACCGGTTTGAACGTGACCCTGGTGGACGACCCCATGAGTTGCGTGGCGCGCGGCACCAGCGTTTATCTCGAACACCTGGCCCTCTGGAAAGACACCATGGAATCGGACGAGGACGATCGCTGAGGCTTTCGATTGACGATTGGGGATTGGGTCGTTCGTGGTCACCCCGAATGTAGCGTCACCCCTTGTGGGTGACGAGGAACGAGGGAATGCACGGGTGCCCCATCCTGTTATCCGCCGGTAGGCGGACTCAGCGTGGGAGACGGCCTGAGGACAGAAAGCCATTTTACGAAACGAACCCATTTCGCCAGAAACACCTTCGTGTCCAAGGCGGGCTGGTACTGTGTTTCACAAGTTCCGCGACTATGCTGGATATTGCCTGAGCCCTGGAAGGGCGGCATATGGTAGCCAGAGGCGTAAGCCCCTGGATGCGGTGCAAGCAAAGGGAACGAGCCCCCGAAGGAAGATAGTAGCGTCACCCCTTGTGGGTGACGAAAAGCGAGGGTGCGCCGCCCACAAGGGGCGACGCTACAGAATGAATCGATAAGCCCTCCACTAACTGTTGAACCGAGCGATGAGAACCCGTCGCAAAGGAAAACATACCGGGCGCAAGAGAGTCTTTGTGGCTTTGCTGTTGTGCTCCGCGGTCGGATTGCTCCTGCCCAGGTCGCTCACCAGCCGGTTGATGAACCTTGTTCAGGTTTTCGTGCCCTTGCAGGACACCGCCAAGCGAGGCGCCGATGCGCTCGGCGACGCGGTTGGGGGAGTGCGGAATCCCGAGGTCGCGACAGCCGAGGTGGAGCGCTTGATTACCGAGAACCAAGCCTTGCAACACACCGTTGTATCGCAGCAGGCCACGATCGACGCCCTTGGAGAGGACGTGCGCGAACTGACCGGCATTCGCACCCGCGGTATGCCGGGCAGACTGATACCCGCGCGCGTCGTGGCCCCGGATGTGCTGGCCTGGCGCGAATCGCTGTTAGTCGCCACGGGGACGCTTAGTGGCGCCCGCCGAGACGCAGCCGTCGTCTCCAACCATTTCACGGTGAATCTCGGCGCCGCAGAGGGCGTGCGGATCGGACAGGCGGTGCTGGCGGCGGAGGTTTTCATCGGCACCATCGACGTTGCCGGGACGCACACCGCGCGCGTGAAGTTGCTGTCCGATCCGACAACACGCATGGTCGTGTGGATCGCACGTGACAACGGCAGCACCTTTGATCCATTGCAGGCGGATTTCTGGCTCGTTGGTTCCGGCGGCAAGCGCGCCCGCATAGAAGACGTCAATCGTCGTTACGTCAACAGCGGCGCGATCGCCGTGGGGGACTGGGTGTTGACCCCACACGGCGACGAGCGGCTACCGGTTTCGTTGGCGGTCGGCACCGTCAGCGCGATCGCACCGGACGTCCACAACCCACTGCTTTGTGTCCTCGACGTCGAACTCGCCATCGACCCCGACCGCCTCCGGCGGGTGTACGTCGTGGACCTCATTGGCGAATAGGCTTCATTAGACGGCATGGAGAGAATGGAGACGCTTCGATGGCGAATTACCTGGTAACCGGCGGAGCCGGGTTCATCGGCTCACACCTGACGGCACGGCTGGTAGATAACGGTCATGCGGTACGCGTGTTGGACAACTTCATTACCGGCAAGCGCGAGAACCTCGAAGCGGTCCCGGGGCGCTTCGAGTTGATCGAGGCCGATTTCCGGGACCCGGAGGTCTGCCGGTCGGCCTGTCGCGATATCGAGGTGGTGTTCCACATCGGGGCGTTGCCCTCTGTGCCCAAGTCCGTCGAGGAACCCCAGGCCTGCCACGATTGCAATGTCAACGGGACGTTCAATATGCTTATGGCGGCGGTCGAGTGCAAGTGCCGCCGCGTGGTCTATGCGGCGAGCAGTTCCGCCTACGGCGACATAGAAGTATCACCGAAGGTGGAGACCCTGCGGCCGGAACCGAAGAGCCCCTACGCCGTGCAAAAGCTCGCCGGGGAGCTGTATTGTGAAGCGTTTTATGAGTGCTTCGGTTTGGAGACGGTCGCGCTGCGCTACTTCAACGTCTTCGGCCCGTGGCAGGACCCCGCCAGCCAGTACGCGGCGGCGATTCCGGCTTTCATAACCACCATCTTGAACGACCGCCCGCCCACGATCTACGGCGATGGCGAGCAGACGCGCGACTTCACTTACGTGGACAACGTAATCCACGCCAACGTGTTGGCGGCGAGCGCGGATCGGGTGGCCGGGCGGATGGTCAACGCCGCCTGCGGACGCGCCATCAGCCTCAACGAGATCGTCAAGACCATCAACGGCATCCTGGGCAAGAACGTTACCCCGATCTACACCGACCCGCGCCCCGGGGACGTTCGCCACTCGCTGGCCGCCAATTCGCTCGCTAGGGAGTTGCTCGGGTATGAACCGTTGGTGGGGTTTGACGAAGGGCTGGCCCGCACCATTCGCTATTACCAGTCGTCGTGAACACGTTCATAAACTCGGCGAAGTCGTCGAGGTCCACGTCCCAATCGCAGTCGAAGTTGAGGCTCTGACATCCCAGCGGCGGTGGGCCGACATTGGTGCCGGTGAAACAGCGCTGAAAAGCGGCGAAATCCGCGAGGTCGGTGGAACCGTTGGTGTTGACGTCCCCGTCGCCCCCACAGTCGCAGGGCTCGGCGGGGGGTATGTGCAAGGCCCAGCTTTCCAGGGTGCCGATATCCTGGTCTTCGTGGTCCGAGACGTTGAGGGTCCACAGACCGGCGGCGTCCTGCCCGTCGAACAGGCTGAGCGATTCGTTCGGCGCGAACGTGCCCACGACCATCGGGCCGCCGCTGTCATAGTCTTCGATGGGGGGGAACGCCGCGTCGTCGAGCAGAACGTCGAAACCATCGTTGTTGAATCCCACGCTGCTCGCGGGGACACCGGGCCGGTCGATCAGGGTGACCGTCGTGCCGTTGTGGGTTAGCCTGACCCGCAAGTCCCCGTTCCAGGTGTGGGCGATCTTCACCGCCACCTTCAAACCCGTCAGGACAATGGGATCGGGCACGATGAAACCGTGGTCCACCCCAGCGGGGTTGTCGTCCGGGATGGAGACGCCGGCCTCGATGAGGTAGACCTTGGTGCCGCCCTCGGCCGCGGTGATGGTCATGTCGTAGGTGTTGCGCACGTTGCCGGCCAAGTAGATCCGCAACCAGTATTCCCGGCTTTCGCCCGGCGGAATGGAGATGACTTCGCTGTCTCCGCTTCCGGTCGATGACGCCACGATGCCCCCTCCACAGGCATCGTATAACTTCATGTCGATGTTGCCGAAGGCATCGGTGAAGTTGAGCGTGATATCCACCGGCCCACAGCTTGACGACGTGACCCGATACCAATCCTCATCCGCGTACTTGAGCACCAGGTCGTCGTAGATACAGGGTGCCGCCGCGGCGGCCGCCGTGCAACTATCGTTGTCTTCTAAGAGGTCGTCGCTACCGCCCTGAAGGTACGAACTTATGCCGGGGTAGATATGTTGAAAGGCGCTGAAGTCGTCGTAAGATTCGTCTTCGCATGACGACGGTCCTTCGATGAGCGCGCCCACCAACTGCTGGGTCGAGTCGAGGTAGGCGCCGGAACCGGAGGAACCCTGTTCGGTCGGACCATCGTACCAGTCCATGCGGATCTGCCCAGACGGGGCGCCGCTGGTCTTGGTGGCAAAGCTGATCCGCTGGTAGGCCCCATCGGGATGGTGGAGGCACGAGCATTCGGTCCCGTTGGCGACGGCGACGGAGGTCCAACCTACCCAAGTGTAGGGCCCCGGCGGGAACTCACCCCGGATCATGATCAGCGCAAAGTCCTCATACAGGTGCGGCCAGGAGCTGCCGGTCAGGTACTCACCCACCGAACTGGTGGGTACGGTTTGAACGTCCGGGGGCGGGCCGTCGCAGGTCTCGGTCCGGTACTTCCAGTAGAATACCATGGTCTGGGCCACCGCCTCGCTCTCGATGCAGTGCCCGGCGGTTAGGAAGTAGGGCGTCAAATCACCGAGCAAGGTGTTAATCAGTTCGCCGGTGCAGACCATGCTGTCGCCGTCCACGTAAGCCACGCGGGCGACGGCGTTGCTGGTGCCTTCCCATTCCCCATAGCAAGTGACGTCGTTGTGGCAGTCACCCTCGCGCGGGCACGGGATGGCGGCGCGCACGTCGCGGTACAGGTGTTGAACCTCATCGATAACGAATGGAACCGAAGCCGGCACCGCCTCCCTCGCCGGCGGCATGTGGTACTCCACGTAAACCTCATCGCCCGGCAGAACGGTGGACCAGAACGCGCCGGTGCCGAAGGGCCCGCCACCGGTGAAGGGACCGTGCATCCGGGTCGTGTCCGAGGCCGACATGAACCGCAGCTCGCCGCCGGCGGGCAGGGCACAACCGGAAACGTGCAGGCGCATGCCCACGGCCTGCGCGGACACCACCGCGAGGGTCCACAGATACCCGCCGTCGGGTAGTCTGTTCCACGTGCCGTCGGCTGCGTCAATCTCGATCGTTCGTCCGATGCCGATCCGCAGCCGCTTGTAGGGATCGGGGTGGTCCCGGTCGTATTGCCGCAAAGCGTTGGTATCCACCGGTCCTAGCCGAACCTGTCGCGCGAAGGGCTCGTGCTCGAGCGCTAGCGACAAGCTGAGCGGCGACTCGGCCAACTCATCCGGCGAGCTCGCAATAAACGTTGTGGCAGGATAGGTCTCCGCGCACTGCGGTGAAGGCGGGAGCACGTTGGTCTTCTCATCCGAGGGCAAGGCCCAAGCAGAGGCGCAAAACGCCGCGCCGCTCATGAACGCCGCAATGAGCCGCACTCGACAGGTTGTGCGCACCCAACCCGAGCCCAGGGCGCGCGCGGGTGCTTGCGGTGCGCCCCGTCGGCGCCCAGCCGGCACGACAAGGTTGGCATGGACGGCCTGGTGCATTAGTGTTCGATTATCGAATCTCGAATCCGTACCCGAGTCCCAGTAGATCAGCCCCACCTTCATCTGTTTGGCGTCCGCTCCGGGCATAGAACGGGTGGCAAGACCAATTACCGCGACCATCAAGCAATCCTGCCCGTGCATTCATTCTCTCGGTTAAGCCGGTGAAGATCAAGACGCCCCTCTCCCCAAAAACTGACGGGATACGAGATGGCCGGACGAGGCACTCCAGACCACAGTGCTTAGAGGACGCACAGTACAGTACGACCGCATGGCTTGCAGTTCGGCCTTAACCGCCGGGCGCGCGGATGAATGCGTGCGTTACTCGATACCAGCCTCGAGCGGCCGGGCTTGTCAGCGGATCGGTGCCCACGTAATGTATCCGCCGGCGTCGGCCGGTCGGCTGGTGCCGCGTTGGCGAGGGCGACCGCGTGACGGTTCCAGATTGTCCGGCGGCATAATTGAGGGATGCGATATGAAGATTCTGGTGACAGGTGGTGCCGGTTATGTGGGGAGTCATTGTGCCCGGGCGCTATGTGACGCCGGTCACGAGGTGGTGGTGTACGACAACCTTCGCGCGGGTCATCGAGCCGCCGTGGATTCACGGGCCACCCTGGTCGAGGCCGACCTGGCGGATCTGCCGATGCTCGAAAAGACGGTGCGGGGGGCGGGTTTCGAGGCGGTGATGCACTTCGCCGCATCGCTGGACGTCGGCGAATCGGTCAAGCGCCCGCTGGCCTACTACGAAAACAACGTGGTGAACACCGTCCGGCTTCTGCGCGTCATGGAGCAAAACGAGGTCAAGAGGTTCGTCTTCAGCTCGACCTGTGCCACCTACGGCGTGCCCGAGGCGGTCCCGATTACCGAGACCATGTCGCAGTCGCCGATCAATCCGTACGGACACACCAAGCTGACCATGGAGTGGGCCCTGCGCGACTCCGCCGAGGGGTGGGGACTGGGGGCCTGCGCCCTGCGCTACTTCAACGCCGCCGGTGCGTCGGCGGACGCGACGCTGGGCGAGGATCATAACCCGGAACTTCACCTGATCCCCATCGTGTTGCAGGTCGCCTTGGGCCAACGCGAGCAGGTGCATCTCTACGGCGTTGACTACCCGACGCACGACGGGACTTGCGTCCGCGACTACGTCCACGTCGAGGACCTGGCGTCGGCCCACCTGCTGGCGGTGGAGTCCCAGCCGACGGGTTGCTTCCGATGTTTCAACGTGGGTACCGGCGTGGGAACGACGGTTAAGGAACTGGTCGAAGCGGCCCGTGAGGTCACCGGACACGCCATCCCCGCCAAGCCGGCACCTCGGCGCCCCGGCGATCCGCCGGAACTCTACGCCGACCCGACGAAAATCACGAGCGAACTCGGCTGGAAGCCGAGATACACCGGCATCAAGGAGACCGTACGGACGGCTTGGGGATGGCACCAGTCTCACCCCCACGGGTTCGACGATCGGTGATCTGGGCGAGCCTCCGGAGGTAGGCATAAGAAAGCGGCCTGCTAATACGCAGACCGCCTCGAATGCTCCGGTGCCGGACGGGCATCGGGCCCGTCAGTCAGTCCGCAAAGGCGCTGGCTACTTCTCGCTTACCCCAGCCTTCTTGGGGCAGGGTTTGTCGCTTGTCTTCTTGGCGCAAGGTTTAGCGCACTTCTTCGGGCAGGGCTTGTCGCACTCCTTGGCACAGGTCTGCTTGCACGTGCTCGGGCACGCTTTACCGTTCTCCTGGCACCCGGTGGTGACGATCAGGCAGCTACCCAACGCGAAGCAGGCCACCATGGCACCGCGGATCAATCTGGGAAACAATCGACTCTTCAACATTGCAACAACTCCTCTCAAGAACCTAACTCAACTTCACGATAGTCTCAGATCGGCATGACGCTGGCAAACGCCGCATGCCTACACGGCCGCGAACTCTACCCGCCCTTGCGGAGCTTGACCAGAGCGCCGGGTTCTTGCCGGACCGGTCGGACACATTCTGCCGTGTTTCAGTCAGAGAATCTCGTCGTCGAGGTAGCGGTCGGCGTCCCCGCCGACCGGACGGCCTGCGAGACGCCGGCCGCTACAAAGCGGCGGCTACCTTGCGCTGTGCTGCTAATCTTTCTTCACGAAGGTCTTTATTCAGTCGTTCTGCAAGCAACTCACCAAGTCAGACCACCAGAGTCCGCCGTGACGTCTGAGATCATCGCCATCGTCACGAGCTCTGCCAGATTCCGGACCCCCGACTTCTTCATCACCTTCGCCCGGTGAACCTCCACGGTCTTCTCGGTGATGGCCAACTTGGACGCGATTTCCCGGTTGGTCGCACCAGCGACCACCAAGTCCATTACTTCGCGCTCGCGTGGCGTCAGGCGGGCCAGGCGGACCGCGACCTCCTTGCGTGTATTTTCTTCCCGGCGGAGACGCGCACCGTGGTCTACGGCTCGGTGGATGCGGTCGAGCAACTCTCCGTCTTCAAACGGCTTCTCGACAAAGTCTACCGCCCCCGCCTTCATGGCTCGGATGGCCAGCGATACATCTGCGTATCCGGTGATCATGATCGTGGGCAGGATGGCCCCGGTCGCCGTCAGCCGACCCAACACTTCAAGACCACTCATGCCCGGAAGCCGGACATCGAGCACCAGACACCCGGGCACGGTGGGCGGGTACGCGGCCAGGAATTCGGCGCCGGAGCGATAGACCCTGGCGGCGAGGCCGACCGATCCCACCAGGTAGGCGAGCGATCTCCGGATGGCCTCGTCGTCATCGACGATGAACACCGTATGTCCGGGGGTTCGGCTGGAACCGTGTTGTCCGGTGAAGCCACCCATGTCTCGATCCAACATGGCGGGCGCCGCCCGCACCCCAAAGTCTTCTCGAACGGGGCTTGGGGTTCACCCGTAGCCTCTTAGACGAACCGCCACCGGCACGCCTGGCCTTCAAGCTACGAACGCCGAATCCCGCTACTTCTGACGCAGAATCCGGGTGAGATCGTACCCTCCCCCTGTTAAGTACGCAGAACGACCACATTTCTGTCTCCGGGAACCTATGTTTTTTTCGCGGGTTCGCTTGAAGAAGTGCGCTCGGGGATGTGGAGAAGTGATGCCGGGGTATCCCGGAGCACCGCGCGGCGCGGCCGTCGGCCCCCACCAAAGGCGCCAGGCAATAGGCAGCGGGTGCCCCATCCCGTTTTGCCGGCCACTGGTGCCGGCGATCGGGGTAGGGGACGAAGCCGCCGACAAACCGCGCATGTTGATACCGGCGCCGGTGATGGCCTCAGATGTAGCGTCACCCCTTGTGGGTGGCGAAAAAAGCAGGTGCGCTGCCCACAAGGGGCGACGCTACTGCTTGTCGGTGGAGAGTGAGCCGCTGCCCTTGATCCTGATCTCTTCACCGTCCGCGGTAGTTAGCACGCGCACGATCTCAACGTCGCCCTCGAGGGCCAGTCCGCTGGAACTCAATCGCGCGTGCCACACCAGGCCGTATTCCAGTTCTTCGCCCCCCACTCCGAGCAGGGTGGCCGTCAGCACCACGTCGTATTGGCCGGCCGCTTCGCCGTTGATCACGTCGAGGTTGATTGATTCGATCTCGGGATAGACCTCGGAGATGGGGAACTGCGCATCCCCATCGATCTCGCGGATGGTCCCGGTGAAGGTGGGCGGGAAGGTTTGGAAGTCGATCTCCACGTCCGTGGCGTACAGGACCGGCTCTCGGTTCTGCGACTGTAGGATGGCCTTGTCGTCCAAATCGATGAGCACGAAGTAGAAGCCGGGGAGCCGGCCGAGGAAGTGGGTCAACGCGATGTTGCTGTTGTGCGGCTGGTTGAACACGAATTGGGTCGAACCGGCGTCGGTATATCCATATGACCGGGCTGTGGCGTCGAAGGATGCCTGGACTCTGCCCAGAAAGAGCCCGGTGAGCAGTCCCGCGGCGATAGCCGCGCCGCCGCCCGCGACCGCCGCACAGCCCGTCAGCAGCAGGCCGCAACCGCCCAACCCGGTTCGGGCAGCAAGCCTCCAGAACGCTGTTGGGATACACCGTGCCATTTGCGAGCGTGTAGTGGATTGCATCATAGTGTTCCTTTTGTTCGAGAACTGGCTTACGCGGCCTGCGCCCGGCCGCCGGAATCACTCTAACGGGGGATCGAGTGTCCCGGCAAGGGGGGAACATTGCCGCCGGCGTGTGCGGCCGGGCAGGAACGTAGGAACGCAAAACGCGGGGGCGTCTTGGCGCACCTGCTGCGGCTGGTGGTTGCGCAGCGCGCGGGCTAACTGCGCATTACAGGACCCAGTGTTACGATTCTCAGACGGTCCGGGCAAACCGGCTAATAGACCCGCGGTTTCCGGGCGATACATGCGGGCCGACACGTCGCGGCCCCCGGTCAGGGTGAGGACAGGAGGAATCGCATGGCACAGCTTGACGATAAGAAACAGATTCTGCTCGAGTCCGGCACCAACGAACTGGAGGTGCTGGTGTTCTCTTCGGGACCCACCAAGTACGGAGTGAACGTGGCAAAGGTCCGCGAGGTTATCGGACAGGTGAAGGTGGTCGACATGCCCATGACCCATCCGGCAGTAGTTGGCGTCTTCAAGCTGCGGGACGCGGTCATCTCGCTGGTGGACCTGCAACTCTACTTCGAGCCCGGTGTCCCTTCCAAAGCGGCTCAGCGCAACGTCATCCTCATGGAGTTCAACGACCGCCAGACCGGGTTTCTGGTGGACAGCGTGGACCGCATTTTCCGCTTGAGTTGGAGTGACGTGAAACCGATGCCGCTGGCCCAAGGAAATGTCGACTCGGTGATCACCTCGGTGTGCGAGGTTGACGGCCAATTGGTGTTGATGATCGATTTCGAGAGAATCGCCTTTGACATCAGCGGAGACCGGGATATCTTTGCAAGCCCCGGGGGCGGCGCCGGAACGGGTTCCACGGAGCGGGGGGCACAGCGCGTGCTCCTGGCGGAGGACTCCCCCACCATTCGCAAGGCCATCGAGTCCAACCTCGTGCAGTCCGGCTACGCGCAGGTGACCGCCATGTCCGACGGAGCCATGGCGTGGTCGGCGCTGGAAGCATCCCTGGCCGACGACGGGGCCAAGCCGTTCACGCTCGTGGTCACCGACATCGAGATGCCCCAGATGGACGGGCTGCACCTGTGCAAGCGAATCAAGGAGCATCCGCGGTTGCGGGACATTCCCGTGGTGGTGTTCAGTTCGCTGGTGAGCGACACCAATCTGAAGAAGTGCGAGTCCGTCGGAGCCAACGCGGCGATCACCAAGCCGCAGATGGTCCGCCTGGTCGAAATCCTCGACCAACTGCTGGCCGGTTCCGACACGGTGGCTGGCCCCACTGAGGCG
>JAUWNF010000194.1 GCA_030612785.1 Phycisphaerales bacterium | reverse complement strand
CTCGCGCCGCCCCCCCCGCCGCAGACGGGGACAGCGCGTTCGTGTTGTAACGGATTTGCGGTCTGTGCCCGCCGCGACCCCGGACAATCTACGGTATGAGGCGATGAGATACCAGCCCGGCGTACCTAAAGCTGCCCCGACCTTCTCCCGATACACCCAGTAAGGCTGTGGGTCTTCGCTCGTTAGAGTGAACAGCCTTTAATGGGGGATCCGAGTAGCGGCGAACTCGGGTCCTTCATGTTTTTACGCCTGCCCCATACCCAATCCATCGAACCGCGGGTTTCAGCCTACGTTGGCGCAGAGAAAAGGCCCACGCCATCCGGTGGGCCTCGGGAAAAGTCTCACGCGAATTCCAGGTTGACAAGAGCGAACGCCGCCCTTTGTCCCAGACGTTCGGCTAATCCGTCAGTTCGGGGAGCAGGTCCATGCTCTCCAGGAACTCGAGGATCCTGGTGGACGCCTCCTGGGGCGACAGCTCGGCCGCATTGATAACGAGTTCAGGGTTCTCCGGGGCTTCGTAGGGATCGTCGACGCCGGTGAAGCCCTTGATCTCGCCGGCTCGGGCCTTTTTGTAGAGGCCTTTCGGGTCGCGCTCTTCGCACACATCTATGGGTGTGTCCATGAACACTTCGACGAACTCACCCGGCTGGAGCAGGGCTCGGTTGGCGTCGCGGTCCTTGCGGTAGGGGCTGATGAACGCCGTGAGCGTGATCACGCCGGTGTCCACAAACAGCTTGCCCACCTCGCCGATGCGGCGGATGTTCTCCTCGCGATCCTCGGCGGAGAAGCCCAGGTTCTTGTTCAGTCCGTGACGGATGTTGTCGCCGTCGAGGACGTAGGCCAAGTGCCCGCGCTGCACCAGGGCGTGCTCCAAGGTGTAGGCCACCGTGCTTTTGCCCGACCCGCTCAGCCCGGTGAACCAGATCAGGCAGCCCTTCTGCGCAAGTAGCTTCTCGCGCTCGCCGCGGTCCACGTGTCCCTCATGCCAGGTAATGTTCGTTGCCTTGATCTTTGTCACGGTTTCCTCCAATTCAGTAGCCTAAATCGATTGCCTGTAGAGTTTCGTCGCCGAGGTAGCGGCCGGCGTCCCCGCCGGCCGTTCGGCCTGCGAGACGCAGGCCGCTACGAAACTGTGGCCGCGAACACGGCACTAGCTCGAATCGATTGTCCGCAGTATAGAGAAGCGGGAACGCAACAACAATAGCACGGAGCCATAAAGGTGCGTGTCCCCCGGAGTTTGCCTGGTATTCACCCGGTGTCGCGGCCCGGCGTTTGGCCCGCGGGCGGGCTCCGCGCCGGATCTTGGCGGAGTCGGCTTATGGGACTTGCCGCCGGGGTCGTCCTTGGCGTGCCTGGTTATGGCTGCCAGGCCCTGCGCTACACCAACTCCGCCCCGGTCGTCGAACGCCATATCCGCGCAACAAACGACAGCGCCTTCGTCTCGCAATTCAAGGCCGCGGTGCTCTATCCGGCACGCGATATCCTCACGCTCGATCCGCTGTGGCGGCGTTTGCTGGGCGACGAAGCCTGGAACGTCGTAAACGGCGGGGGCGCCGACTCCGCGTTCTTCACCCGCCGCGATGCGGCGGAGCTGACCCCGGAGCACGTCGCCCAAGGGCCCGATCCGCAGGCAGCTCCCGTTCAACCCTTCACAATCGACCGGGTCAAATCGGGCGGAGCCACGCGGGGTTTCTTCGGCACCGATGCCGAGGGACGCAAATTCCTGGTCAAGCTGGATCACCCCGCCTATCCCGAGTTGGGCTCCTCCGCCACCGTTATCGCCGTGCGCATCTACCACGCCCTCGGGTACAACGTGCCCCCAACGTTTCCGATAACCCTTCGCGGAACCGGCGACCCGCGTTTCGACGGGCGGCGAGCGGTCGCCTCGCCGCTCATCCCCCACGTGATCGGGCACTTCCAGTTCGATTGGTTTCGTTATCGTCGCGAGGTCCGCGGGCTGCGCCTGGTCGCCGCGTGGCTTAACGACACGGACCGGACGGCCTCCAACACCCTGGTCAGCGTGCAAGACGGGGTAGCCCGCTACTACTTAATCGACTTCAACAGCGCCTTGGGTGCCTGGCAAGGCCGCCCCAAGGAGCCCTGGCGCGGCTGGCGCTACCAGTGGGGAGCGCCCGAGCTTCTCCTCGAGATACTGACCCTCGGGCTGCTCCGACCCGAGTACGACCGCGAGCAGCCCGTGGTTTCGCCGGCGGTCGGTCGCTTCGACGCCCGGTTTAGCCCCATGACCTGGAAACCCCAGGTTGCCAACACCGCCTTCGATCACATGACCGAGCGCGACCGGACGTGGATCATCCGACTGATTGCTCGCCTGAAACGCCCGCACCTCGAAGCCATCGTAAACGCCGCCGGGCTGAGCGATCCCGCGGACCGTGCGTACCTGGTTGAAACGCTGCTGGCCCGCCAAGCCCGCATTCTGGGGATTGACGATTGACCTTGGACTTTGGACTTTGGACTTTGGACCTTGGACTCATTGGGGATAGCTGACAACTTTTCATAACGGTTCACAGCCCCATGATCCACACCGCTTATCTAGCTCTCGGTGCCAACCTGGGTAACCGTAGGCGCGCGCTACGCACGGCTGCGGCGCGCGTACGGCAGATGCCCGGTACCAATGTCACAGCGTTCTCTTGCCTCTACGAGACAGCGCCGGTTGGCGGGCCAGCCGGCCAACGCGATTACCTGAATGCCATGCTGAAAATCGCAACCTGCCAGTCGCCGCACGCACTATTGGGCGAGTGTCTTCGGATCGAACGGGAGCTCGGCCGGCAGCGTTCCGTCCCCAACGCCCCAAGAGTGATCGACCTCGACATACTCCTCTACGATGAGCTGTTTTTGGATACGGACGACTTGGTCATTCCCCACCCGCGCCTGCATACCCGTCGCTTCGTACTGCAACCGTTAGCTGACCTCGCGGCGGGGTTGTCGCACCCCGGGCTAGGCTTGACCATCCGCGAATTGCTGGACCGGCTGCCGGACTCGGACCGCGCCGCGGTCCGCCGGATCGAGAACACCGGCTGGGCAGAGTCTCATTAGTGCTTGCCCCGGCCTGGAAAACGGTCTATGCTTAATGATGAGGACGGGGACAAAAGGCAAACCGGCCGCGCCTCGCACGGTCCAAGGGGTTACCGATGGCGAACGAAGGTGAAATGCAAGCTCCGCTGCCAGGGGAAAACGACGGCATGGCGGAGGCCAACGGCACGGCGGTGGCCGTTCCGAAGAAAAAGCCGGCGCCTGCAAAGCGCACGCCCGGGCAGCTACCACCGTATAAGGTCCTGCTGCACAACGACGATGTAAACGACTTCGGGCATGTCCTGCGGGCCATCGTGCAGCTCACGTCGCTGCAGAAGGAAGAGGCTGTTCAAAAGATGCTCGAAGCCCACAAGACCGGGCTGGCGCTGCTGCTGGTCACCCACAAGGAACGGGCCGAACTCTACCAGGAACAGTTCGCCAGCCTCAGCCTGACCGTCACCATCGAACCGGATGCGTAACGATCGCCCCACGTCTCAAACCGCAGAGGCCGCTGAGGGCGCAGCGCGTCCTTCGGCCGCAATCAAAACGGGGGTCGCGGATTGACGAAGGAACCGAAACGCGACCGTAACAGGCTGTCGGAATAATCAGCCCGGTTCTTTCTCGACAACGCCGGCCGGGGATCGTAAAAGGTGTGCTCAGGGGACGACACGGTTTTTGGAATGGATTCCTGCTATGAGCGGTTTTCGCACGCCTGAGATTCCACGAGAGCAGATGGTACTCTGGGAGCGTCGCCTACTCCCGGAACTTCGGGATAGCCCCCACCCGTTCGCTGTGGGGTTCCCGATCCCGGTTTGTTCGGTCCAGGCACCGCCCTCCCGGGTGAGGAGCATGAGCCGGTGACGTCGGTTCACCACCACCACCGGTTGACCATCGACGATCCCACAAGCTGATGCCTTGCTCCAAGGAGTCGGGATGACCTGCTCCACGTCGGACCACTCCTTACCTTACTACGCGGGCGAAGTATGTCGCTTCATCACCGGACCTGGCAAAGTACAGGTCGCACACGCCCGCAGCGGCCGCCAGCAGGCACGCGGCTTGGTCGTCGAAGAATGCGGGTATCGCCCGGTCGCGCCACCAACTCCCGCCCTGGCAACGGACCAGACAGAACCTGGCCCGTATTGGCTGGGTCGTCGTCTCGGGCCCTGGTTCCGCTGCGTTGCGGGGAGCGGGGCGCATCGCAGATGCGTGCCGTCCTCGAAAAAAACGTGCAGCCGGGCACCGCGCACCGCCGTCCGCAAGGCCTCTCCACCGGTTTCGCCCGAGCGTAGAGGATGAAAGCGACCGCCCCCATCGCCACGATGCCCAGGATGGCACGAGAGCGCTTGCGGGGCCGGCTTTCCAGCCGGCGGGATGATGGATTACGAAGCCTCTCCCGCATTCTTGAACCAGGCCTTACGGCGAGCCCTCCCCCGCCTCGGGCGGCGTGGGGCCGAGGACGTTTCCGCTGTCGATGTCGATGACTCGGCGGTGCCGCTCCCTCAAGGACCCCGGGGCGGGCAATTCGAAAGCGGGAAGGTCGATGGTCAGATCGTCGCGCTCCTGCCAGCGCCGCACCTGAAACTCGATCCACGAATCCTGTGTCGGCCAATCCACCCTGATCCGACGCGGCAGCAGCGGACCCGTTTCACCCGTGCGGCGATAGTCGCTCAGGTGTGAGTGCATCAACTCGACGCCGATCTCATCGCGGAACACCACGCACTCGACCAGCCGCGGGGCGTAACGCGACAGCCAGTATTCCTTGCGGATCATCCCCTGGCCCCGCGCGTCGTACGAAATAAACAGCAACTTCTGCCGTGCGCGCTCGATCAACTGCACCGGCCCGGTGACGCCCGTGGTGTCGCTGGGCAGGGCATTCAGGCCCAAAGCTTCGATCAGCCAATCCGGACGAATGGGCAGCTCGATGGTCCGTTCCCCCTCCGGCGTGGCGTAACGCCCGAACCGAAACGTGTCGTCGTCACGTTCCACATGTAGCCAGAAATAGTCCGCGTTGGAACCCAAGAGGAACTCGGTGCGCCCGATGGCGTTCTGCACGTCGAAGCGCAGATGTCGCGGCGGGATCAACAGCAGCTTCCCGCTCAGATCGAAGCGGTGCCGGTGCCCGTCGGCGACGACGACCTGGCCGCGAACCGGTCCGGTCGCTTTGAGCCCGGTGGACAGGCGCGCCGCGTTTTCATTGACCAGCTCGATGGCTTGATCGAGCGGGAGCGCCTGTAGTGGTTGGGGCCGCGGAGGCGGAGGGCAGCCCGCCACCAGCGATGCCAGCCCCAGCAACCAGGCAGCCTTACGCATCGCCGGGCTCCTCGCGCTCGTCGGTTTGCTCGGCCCACTCCTCGGCGGTGTCGGCGAACTCCCCCATGTCTCCGTGCAGGATGGCCCCCAACTGGCGCGACACCCCCTCATGCTGATCGTCGGTCAACTGAGGGTTCAGCACCTGGTGCAGGCTCTGGTCTTTCACCAGCCGCATCTGCCAGTACTCGCGGTTTCCGTCGTGCTTGGTCTGCTGGTAGCGGAGGATTCGCTTGCGCATCAGGATCAACCCCAGCACGAACCGGAAGTGTAGACGCGACACGTCGGTTTCATTCGCCAGGCGCAAGAAGAAGTTGATCAGCAAGTCGTCATCGACCAAAAGCTTCTTTTTCTGCTCTTTGGAGGGAATCTTGCTCTTGAAATGGCAGAACGCACCCTCCGGTGGGCCGGTCCATCTCTCCAGGGAGTAGTCCGCCCGCCGGAACGTCTCGCCGTCCTCGAACAGGACCACGTAGTATTCCTCGCCCTCCTCGATAGGCTGGCCGCTGAGCGCGCAAACCCCACTGCTGCGGGCTATTTCCCAATTGTCCATAGCTCGGGCTCCGCGGCTTCCCCTCGTTCCGATCGACTCATTGAACTGGTGCGGCGCAGCTTCGTCAACCCTTCCTGCTTAGACGCGAGTCCCGAGGAGTCAACTTGACCAACTTCCCGTTCTGGTCCAGAATACAAATCACCGACATACGCCAATGAACGCCCAAGCCGATAAACCACATAGCTTGCCTCGCGCACACTTGCTCAAACACAGCGACGCGAAGCGGAGCGAAAGGCGGGAACTTGATACATGCCTGCGCGTCGCCACGCTCCGCTTAGGCATGCCACCCTCGGCGTTCAGCACGATAAGCAGATACGCGATCTCGAACGCCAGGGCGTCAAGGACGAGACGCTGGCCGTTACAAACGCCGCGAAACTCTTGAATCTGAAACGGCGCTAGCTACGGAGCCGAAGTAATGAAGTTCAAAGCCCCTCGGGGCATGCGCGATTACTATCCCGACCTGATGGCCGTTCGCAACTGGATCACCGAACGCTGGCATCGGGTCTCGGTACGCAACGGCTTCGAGGAGTACGACGGGCCGATCATGGAGGAACTCGACCTCTTCCGCGTCAAGAGCGGCGAGGAAATCGTAGGACAATTGTTCCATTTTCAGGACCGGGGCGGGCGCGAGATGGCCATCCGCGCGGAAATGACCCCCACGCTGGCCCGCATGGTCGCCGCCC
>JAUWNF010000373.1 GCA_030612785.1 Phycisphaerales bacterium | reverse complement strand
GCGTGCGGTTACCCACCCGCCTGGGAGAGCCAAAATGGAACAACGAGGAACCCGAATGTAGTCAATAACTTGCGTCCAAAACCAGCCCTGGCGCTATCACAAACACCGGTGTCGCCACGTAACTGGCCAACTTGGGTTAGCGCGGGCACGTGCCTACCGTTTCAACGTATCCGGATCGCGCGGTTCCATTTGCCTGATGGACCCGAAGGCATCGAACTTCAGGTCCGGGGCCTTATCGTGCCCGCCGCCCTTGATGGCCTCGGCATCGCCCACCGCCAGGATCACCAGTTGGTCCGGGTGCAGGTATTCCCGGGCCACCCGCAGCACGTCCTGGGGCGCGACCCGCTGGAGGTTTTCGACCCAGGTCTGCCAGTACGCCGGATCGCGTCCGGTGTATTCGTCCCTGAGGTACGTTCGCAGCAAGGCCAGCTTTGACGGAAAGTATTGGGGGAAGCTCTCCACGTAATACGCGATCGTGTCGTCGAGTTCTTCCTGACTGACTTGCTCATTGCGAAGCCGGTCGATCTCCTCGTGCACCAGTCGGGTGGCATACGCGCAAGCGTCGCTCTTGCTCTGCAGGTAGCAGCGGAAGGCCGCGGGCCAGTAGGTGCCCTGCCTGAACTGACTGCCGACGCTGTAGGCCAACCCCTCAGTAGAGCGCACCTTGGCGGTCAGCCGCGACTGAAAACCGGTCCCACCGAGTATGCCGTTCATCGCCCGCAAGGCGAACTCGTCCGGGCTGCCCCGCATGACGCTCCGATGGCCCAGCGAAACCCGTCCCTGGTTCACATCCGCCTTGTGAATCAGGTACACGCCGGGCACGGGCTGGTGCTGCGGCTTGTCGAAGGTTTTCGGCGCGGGCTCGGCCGTCGGCCAGGCGCTGAAGGTCTTATCCAATTTGGCGAGCATCTCGGCTCGCCCGAAGTCGCCGGCCACCGCCACGATCATGTTGCCCGGATGAATGTATTGGCGATGAAACGCCAGCAGGTCGTCCCGCGTGATCGCTTGGAGCGTCGCGGAGTTGGGGTAGCGGTTGATGAAGTGCTCCTCCCCGTACATCAGGAAATCCCACTCAATGCCTTCGATCGAGCTGGTCGAGTCGTTCCGCCGTTTGATGTTTTGCAGGCGGCGCTCCCGCGCCTGCCGCAGACGCTCCTCGTCGAAGCGGGGGTAGCGCAGCACGTCAATCAGCAGGGCCAGGGCTTCGTCGATGTCCTTCGAGAGACACGAAACGCCGGCGGAGCCCTGGGTATCGTCAATGCCGGTATGCAGCGAGGTGGCCAGAAACTCCAGCTTCTCGTCGAGTTCCGCGGGCGTCAGGCTCTGCGTGCCTCCGTCGCGCAGTTGCTCGCCGGTCAGCGAAGCCAGCCCCGCCTTCTCGGGTGGATCGAAGGCCGCCCCGGTGCGGATCAGAATCACCATGTCGAAGGTTGGCAGTTCGCGGTCCTCCGCGATGTATACCACCATTCCGTTGGACAACACCTCGCGGAACTGTGCCGCCGGTGGAATCTTGTACTCCAGCGGCGGGTACTTGAGTTCGCTGGGGTGGGCCGGGATCGGTGCTTCCGCGTAGACCGTCGCCGCAGCGGCGACCAGGACGATTCCCAATAGCATCTTATGGTAGTTTCGCATGTTACTCCGACTCCTTCCTGGTGCCCTGCTGGGGGGTTTCGGACTTTGGATCGCCCGCGGCTTCGAGTTCCGCCATGCGGGTCTTGATTACCTTGACCATGTATTCGAGCACCGGCTTTTGTTCCTCGGGGTCCTGGCCGGAGCCCAACATCTGCTCCATCATTTCCAATCTGGAGCGAAGCTGGTTGGGGTCCTCGGCTTGCCGGATGCGCTCGATCGTCTTCTTGATGTGAGCTTGCGCCTCGGCAGGCATATCAGCCAGCACGGCTTCCAGCTCGGAGTCCGCGCTCGGCGCGCCCTCCTTGGTGCGGTAGATCGCTACCGTGCGCGTCTTGGGATCGAAGTACTTCTTGACTACCCGCCGCACGTCGTCGGCGGTGACCGCCAGCATGCGCTGGGGAGCGTCGTTGAGATAGCTCCAATCCAGCCAGGTCTCGTACATCCCGAGCTGTATCATCAGCCCGAAGTTGCTCTTGATCCGCCGGACCGAATCAGCCAACACCTGATTCTTGACTTTCTGCAGTTCGTAGTCGGTGATCTCGCCTTCGCGGAGCTTGTCGATTTCCTCCAGGACGAATGTCTCGACCTCCTCCGGCGTGCGTCCTTCCTTGACCACGGCGCTGACCTGGAAGTATCCGGCGTACTTGCGGGAGTTGTTGCCGGCCGAGGGTCGGCCGATCGCGGCGTCCTCCTTGGTGACCAGTCGTTTGTAGAGCCGCCCGCTCTTGCCCGAAAGGAGTTCGGAAAGGACATCCAGGGCGGCCTCATCCCGGTGACCCATCGCTACCGCGTGGTAGCGCACCCGCACTCGTGGGTTGGTCTCCGCCTCGGCGTAGAAGCGGCGCTCGGCGATCGACGGCGGCTCCTCGGTCACCACCAGCGGACGCTCGAACTTGCTGGGCGGGATGCGCCCGAAGTACCGCTGGGCCATGCTCACGATCTTGTCGGAGTCGAAGTCTCCGACCATCACCAGCGTCGCCCGGTTCGGGGCATAGTACTTGCGGTAGAACTTGCGCACGTCGTCGCGGGTGATCGACTCGACCTCCGACGCCCAGCCCAAAACGGGAATACCATAGGGATGAATCTGCCAGAACAGGGCCTCGAAGGCCTCGTCGAACTTGCCGGTCGGCGTGCTCTCGGTGCGCAAGCGACGTTCCTCGCGAACGTTCTCCCGCTCGACGTAAAACTCGCGCATGACCGCGTTGGCCATGCGGTCCGATTCCAGCCAGAAGAACAACTCCAGCTTGTTCGCCGGGAGCCGCACGAAGTACAAGGTCACGTCCAAGGTCGTGCCCGCGTTGAGGGCCGCCCCGCCGTTACGCGAGTAGATCGCGTCTAGCTCGTTGTCCTTCATCAGGGCCCGTTCGGCTTCGAGCAGTTCGTCGTACTGCTTCTTCATCTCGGCGTATTGGGGCGTCCATTGGTTCGCGTCGAGCACGTCGCTGATTTCGCCGCTGCGCTTCATGAGCCTCATGCGGTTCATTTCCTGTACCATTTTGGCCCGCAGCGCGTCCTGCCGCTCGATGAGGGCGCGCTCGGCCTGGTAGTCGCGCGTGCCGATGATCCTGGTGCCTTTGAACATCATGTGCTCGAACATGTGGGCGATGCCGCTGCGCCCGCGAGGATCGTCCACCGATCCCACGTCGAAAAACAGCCCTGCACACACCGTCGGCTGCTCGTGACGCTCCACCAGCAGCAGTTCGAGCCCGTTGTCCAACACCTCCACACGGGGCTGTACGCTCTGCCCCCATGCCGCACTGGAGCCGAGCACGCCCGCCATCAACCAGGCGAGCGTCACTCCGCAGCAGCTTCGGCGACGTCGATGTCTCATATCGTCCTCCTTATGTCATTCAGTGACCGGTCTCAGAGGCACATGCGCCCCGGCGGACAGGTTAGCAGTTTGGAGTGCTTCATACGACCGCACCACGTGTAAAAAGATGTAGAGTCGCCTCGCGGAAGTAGTGGGCCAAGATATCCCGGTGCCCCGCGCCGCCAAGGGCCATGCCCAGCGCCCCGAGCTGGCAGAAGCCCGCCCCGTGTCCCTGCGGCAGCGGTAAGAAGTACAAACACTGCTGCGGCAAGTCCGGGAAATAGCAAAAAAGCACCGCCGTTTGCGGTAGTCTGGCGTCATCAAGAACGGCGGGGCGCGCCCGCCTTACACGTGTAGGTTCGACGGGTGGCACGGACAAGCGTATTCATCGGCGCCCACCAGGGGCAGCAGGTTGTATCAGAGTGAGTGCCTGGCGTGAAGGCACGGGAACGAAGCTTGTCCGTGGGGCGTGCGAGTACCACGCACAAAACAAGTTTGTGCGTGCCACCCCACGCTTGTCGGGGGCACTCGCCGGCGCGCGTAAAGCAACAGTTCATATCGGTTGGTTTCTTCCTTGTACCTCTCGGCCGGGCGCGTTATCTTCTGGGTTCACAAGGAAGGGGAGGACGGTGTCATGTCGAAAGAAGCTTGCCTCATTACGCGGCTTGCGTTGATTCCTGCGGTAGCGGTGGTGCTCGGGCTGGTTTGGGGCAGCCCGGCGGCGGTGGCCGATCCGCTGTTTCCGCAAAGACAAGCGTACGGCGTGGGGGATGGGCCTCGTTTGGTTGCGATCGCCGATCTGGACGGTGACGGCGACGCCGACCTGGCCGTTGCGAACTTGGTTTACGACAACGTCTCGATCCTGCTGAACTACGGCGACGGGACGTTTGCGCCCGACGTGACCTACG
>JAUWNF010000142.1 GCA_030612785.1 Phycisphaerales bacterium | reverse complement strand
GGTCGGCTTCCTCAAGCTCGTCGTCTGCGAGCGGAACCGGCTCAACGTAAACCTCCGGCAGCAGCGCCGCCCCCGGTTGTTTGAGTTCGTCTCCGCGCAAGTTAGGGGCGATCGTCCAAGCGACCCTTTTCCCGGCGGCGATGGCCTCAACCACGGTGTTAGGGCCGGTCACCAAATCTCCGCCCGCAAAGACGCCCGCCCGACTCGTCGTCAGCGTTGCCGGATCCGAGCGCAGTGTGCCATTTGCTCCCGCTTCCAGGGGTTGCGATGACGCATCCGCAATGGTCGCGGGGTCCGGCTCCTCGCTGATGGCGACGATGACCGTCTCGAACGGCAGGTCGGTCTCGGTACCGGGGATGGGTACTGGTTTGCGTCGTCCGTCGGGGCCGCGATCCCCCAAACGGTTGCGAATGACCGTTACTCCGGTTACGGCACCGCCCTCTGTGTGTAGGCCCACCGGGCTGACCAGGATCTGCAAGTCGATCCCTTCCACCAGCGCCGCCTCGATCTCCTCCTCAAAAGCGGGCATTTCATCCCGCGTGCGGCGGTAAAGGATAGTGACGCTCTCCACGTCTTCCTGCCTGACCGCTACCCGGGCGGCATCGATGGCAGAGTTATCGCCGCCGATCACCGCTACGCGTCCGCGCGCCAACTGTTCACCGTCTAGGTTGAATGCTTTCAGAAACGGCATCGCGGGAATCACTCCCCGGCAGTCTTCCCCTTCGAGGCCGAGCCGGCGGCTTCTGTGGGCACCGGTGGCCAGGAAGACCACCTTGAAGCCGTCTTCGAAGAGACTGTCCACGGTGAAGTCTTGGCCGAGCGCTGTGTTACAGTGGAGGGAAACCCCGTCGGCCAGAAGCGCGTCGATCTCTTTACCCAACACCTCACGCGGCAGACGGAACGCGGGAATCCCACTGACCAGCATCCCACCCGGGCGATCATCCGCTTCAAAGACCGTCACCTTGTGACCGGCAAGGGACAAGTGATGAGCGGCGGTAAGTCCAGCCGGACCGGAGCCGACGACGGCGATCTTGGGCGCATCCCCATTCGTTTTCGCCGCTCTCTTCGGCTTATAGACGGATGGATCCACACGATCGGTGACGAAACGTTTCAGGGCGCGGATGGCAACAGGAGCGGTCCCCGCCGTTCCGCTGCGGCACTGGCTCTCGCACGGATGAGAGCAAACCCGGGCACAAACCGAAGGGAACGGGTTGGCCTCCCTGATAACCTGGTACGCCTCCTCATATTCGCCCCGCGCTATGTGCGCCACGTACCGCCACGCCTCCGTATCTATGGGACACGCAGCTTGGCACGGAGCCCCGACCAGTTCCTTGCAAACGAAGGCCTTGCATCTCTTGTTCCGAATGTGGTCCTCGTACTCGTGACGGAAGTATCGCAGCGTGGAGAGGACCGGGTTCGACGCCGTCTGGCCCAGACCGCACATGGTCGTGTCCTTGACCGCGATCGCCAGTTCCTCAAGCAGGTCGAGTTGATCGAGTGTGCCCTTGCCCTCGGAGATGTCCTCCAGAATCTCATACATCCGCTGGGTGCCCTTGCGGCACGTGAAACACTTGCCGCACGACTCCTCTTTGAGGAACTTCATGAAATACTTGGCGACATCGACCATGCACGTGTTCTCGTCCATGACGATCATGCCGCCGGAACCCATGATCGAGCCCGCTTCGGCCAGACTGTCGTAGTCGATGGGTAGATCGAACTTCTCGGCGGGTATGCAGCCGCCGGAAGGACCGCCGGTCTGCACGGCCTTGATCTTCGCCTTGCCCGGCGGCCCGCCGCCGATGTCGTAGACAATCTCTTTTATGGTGGTGCCCATCGGCACCTCGACCAGCCCGGTGTTCTTGATGTTCCCGACCAGGCTGAAGATCTTGGTGCCCGTGTTGCCCTTGGTGCCGACTTTGGCGAATTGGCTGGCTCCGTCGGCGATGATGAGGGGGATATTGGCCCAGGTCTCGACGTTGTTGATGGCCGTCGGCTTGCCGTTGATGCCCTTTTCGATCGGGAAGGGCGGGCGCTGGCGCGGTTCGCCCATTCTACCTTCGATAGCTCGAATCAGCGCCGTTTCCTCGCCGCAGACGTATGCGCCGGCGCCTCTGACAAGCTTGATGTCAAAGGAGAAGCCGGTTCCCAGAATGTCTTCGCCCAATAGCCCGAACTCCCGGGCCTGCCGCAGGGCGATGATCAGGTGCTTGATGGCCAGCGGATACTCGTTACCGACGTAAACAATGCCTTCATTCGCGCCGGTGGCGTAACCGCCGATTATCATGCCTTCGATGATGCTGTGCGGGTTGCCCATCAGCAAGCTGCGATCCATGTACGCACCTGGATCACCCTCGTGCGCGTTGCACACCAGGAACTTGCCGTGTCCGTTCCGCTGCTTGGCCAGAAGCTCCCACTTCACCCCGGTGGGGAAACCAGCCCCGCCACGGCCACGAAGGCCGGAGTGTTTAATCTCCTCGACAACCCAGGTCGGTGTGCCCTTGGCGAGGGCCTTGGCCAACGCCAAATAGCCGTCATTCCTCATGTAGTTGAAGATACGGATCGGATCGATCTTCTCGTTGCGTGCGAGAATCGTCCGCACCTGGGTCTTGAAGAACGGAATGTCGCACTGCTTCTCTACCGCCGTGCCCGTAACGGGATCCACGAAGAGCAGGTCATCGAGCACTTGGTTGTCGCGAACGGCCTCGACGATTCGGACCATCTGCTTGATGTCCACCCTGGGGTAGAAGGTCCCAGTTGGCTCGATGAGTACCGACGGTTCGGCTTCGCAGAATCCGTGGCAGCCGGTGATGCGCAGGCGTATCTTGTCCGTCAAACCTCTGTTGAGAAGCTCCCGCTTGGCCACACGGATCAGATCGTTAGCCCCGCTCGCCTGGCCGCAAGTGCCCGCCGGTATCACTATAGCCGGAATGCCGTAATCCCTGTCGGTAACAAGGCGATCCTGCAGCTCCTTGAACTCTTCTATGGACGTTAGTCTTTGCATGAACTTGTCCTGCTATTGATCGACTCGCGGCGAGCCCGAGCGGGTGAATCCAGACAATTCTTAGAGGCCGCCACCCTCCAGATCCAACATGTGCCCCTTGCACCCGCGCCGGGCGCAAATCTGGACCATGCCTCCGCCCCGAACGATCATGGAGACCATCGGCGCGCTGCAAAGCGGGCAACTGGAGGCGCTTTTGAGCTCCGCGTGACAGTGCGGGCAGAAGAAGTCCAGCACGGTGTCCATGGGGATCGGGTACTCGGATTCGACCGTGAAACTACCGTAAAGCGAAGATAGCCTGAACCAGCCGTGCTTACGCTCGAAGGACACCGTTACCCGAACGGACGGCGAGCCGTCGATCAGGTGATTCGGATCCATCAGACTGTGGTTGCACCGCGAGCAACTGACCGTAAGGATAAAATCGCGCAGGTCCGCCTTGACCTCGGCTTCGTCGAGCCCGGCACGGGTCTTTTCGATAATCTGCCTGACTCGTGTGGATTTGATGTTGGAGAAGTAATGGCCGTCCATAACGGCGACCGGCCCGAGCGCGCAAGCCCCCAGGCAGTTCACCGTTTCTAACGTAAACTCTCTGTCCGGGGTTGTCTCACCGGCACTGATTCCCAGTTGCCGCTCGAACTCTCGCGCGACCGTCGGCGCCCCGCGGACATGGCAGGCGGTGCCCACGCAAACCGAACAAAGATGCTTGCCGCGGGGTTGCAGGCTGAACGACTTGTAGAACGTGGCCACCCCGTAGATGTCCACCAGAGACCGACCCGTCTGCTCAGCCACCACCTTCAGGGCCTCGGCGGGCAAGTAGCTATACTCCGCTTGGATGTCCTCAAGGATGGCAATGAGCCCGCCGCGATCGCCTTCGTGCTTGTCGAGAATTCCGAGGATTTCGTCCGTTTTCATTTGCTGTTCCTGGGCAGAACCGCCGTGTTTTCATCGCCCCGCGCCTGTTGGGGTGCGCCAGGTGGACTAGTCATAGTCTTCGCAGTGCCAAACGCCCCCGGTAGGCCTCGGGTGCATGCACGTCGCCCGATGTCGGCAGTTCATGCACAACCCCGAGTACTTGTCGCCCTCTTCTTCCGTCGCACGGAGCGCAACCGACGACTCGGCGAACAACGGAGTCTTCGTGCTGCCGGGTCGCTCGAGGGACGGCGTGTGATCGTCAAACAGCTCGCAAAACAGCGCCGGTCCCCTTGTGGCTCGGTAGAAGCAAGTCGGGGCGTTGTTGCACGTCGAACAAAGACCTCCCGTTCCGTTTATCTCTGTCGTCACCATGCGAGCGACCTTCCTTTCTCGTTTGTGCGTTCGGAGACGAGCGTCTCCGCCCGTCGGACAGACAGTAACGCCCACGCCTGCACCCGATTACTACAGGTGGCGTGCCAGAGTCTGGAGCCGGGCTGGTAAGCCGTTTCGAACCCTTGCGAGACGTGAACTGGCTAGCGCCTAAGTCATGCAAGGACAGTGAGATACGCTGGAGATAGCGCCATTCAGCGTGCGGGTTGGCGTGTTGGCGTGTTGGCTTGGCGGCTGACGGGATGGACGAAAATCGGGGAGTCTTGAACCACCGGGGCGAATCTCCCCGGTCAGGACGTGCTCAATCTTGCCGGGACTCAAGAGTCTTGAGCCGCTCCCGCAAGGTCTTTCGGTCGATGCCGAGTATCTCCGCCGCCCTGGTCTTGTTGCCCTTCACACTGGCCAAGACATTGCGGATGTGTTCCGACTCCACCTCAGCCAACGTTCGATTCAACCCGGCTTCTCGGCCTGCGGTGAAACGCATCATCGAGGGCAGGTCCGGCACCTTAATGACTTCGTGGTCAGTCATGACCACGACGCGCTGAATAAGGTTCTCCAACTCTCGCACGTTCCCTGGCCAGTGGTAGTCCCTCAGCGTCTGCAAAGCGTCGTCGGAGAATCGGGGCGCCGGTCTGCCCAGTTCTTCGGCGAACTTCGCGGTGAGGTGGGAGGCCAGCAGTAAGATGTCATCTTCGCGCTCGCGTAGCGGAGGCATGGCAATCGTGATGACGTTCAAGCGGAAGTACAGGTCCTCCCGGAATACCTCGTTCTTGACCAGCGTACGGAGATCCTTGTTCGTCGCCGCCAAAACCCGGACGTCCACCTCCCGTTCGCGCGCCGATCCCACCATGTAAATCTGTCCATCTTGGAGCACCCGCAGCAGTTTGGCCTGCATGGGCAGGCCGGTGTTGCTGATCTCGTCGAGGAAGATGGTTCCGCCATCCGCAGTCTGAAAAAAGCCCGCGCGGGATTCGGTGGCGCCGGTAAAGGCGCCTTTTACATGGCCGAACAGTTCGCTCTCCAGCAGGTTCTCCGGAATGGAGCCGCAGTTGACCGGCACAAACGGCGCCGAGGCCCGCGGGCTGCTGTAGTGGATCGCTCTGGCGGCCAACTCCTTTCCCGTGCCGCTCTCACCCGAAATGAGAACCGTGGCCCTCGTGGAAGCCGCCTTCCCGATTGCCCGGTATACCTCCCGCATGGCCCTGGATTCGCCGATCAGGCCGGGCAGCGCCGGTGGCGATTGATCAGGACCATTCTGTGCGTTTCGGCGAGCTTTTAAGGTATTGAGAACGCGCCTTACGGCCGCCAACAACTCCTCATCGGTGAAGGGCTTGGTGAGGTAGTCCTGGGAGCCGGCTTTGACGGCCGTCACCGCGCCCTCGATCGTGGGGTAGCCGGTGATCATCATGACTTCGGTGTCTTCGAAGTTCTCCCGAACGTGCCGGACCAGGTCCAGCCCGCTGACCTTGGGCATCTTCAGGTCGGTAATCACCAGGTCCACTGGCGTGTTGTCCAGAATGCGGATGGCCTCAACTACGCCGGGGGCGGTGAAAACTTGATACTTCTCCGCAGCCAAGTTCCGCCGTATCAGCTCCAGAGTGTCCGGCGCGTCATCGACAACCAGGATGGATTCCGTGTCAACCGGGGGTGTCATCTTGATCAGACTCCCGAGTCTCTTCCGCCTCGATCCGGGGCAGATGGACTTCAAACCGCGTGCCCTGGCCGGGGCGGCTCGCAACGTCAATCGAACCACCGTGTGCGGTGACGATCCCATGTACCACCGCCAGGCCCAGCCCCGTGCCTTCGTCCACGTCTTTCGTGGTGAAGAACGGCAGAAAGACCTTCCCGAGTACCTCTTCGCTCATCCCGGTGCCTGTATCCTCCACGACGAATAGCACGGAAGAATCGCTCGCTCGCGTGCTCACGGTCAGGGCCCCTCCGCTGGGCATCGCCTGGAGGGCGTTGACGACCAGATTGACGAGGATCTGATTGAGCTGTGCCGGATCGGCCGTGATGTCAGGCAGGTGCGGGGCGAGCCTGCGAACCACGGTGATACCTGCTTTCGCCCACCGAGCCTCCAGGAAGTGAAGCCCGTCCTCTACCACCCGATTCAGATTCACCTGAGACTTCTTCGGCGGCATCTGTCGGGCAAATACCATCAGTTTCCTGATCACCTCCCGCGTGTACAGCGAGGCGGTGATGATCTTCTCCATATCCTGCTCCGCCTGCTCGGGCAGGTTGGGACACTTCTTGGCAAGCTGGGCGAACCCCAGAATACTGCCGAGAGGCTCGTTCAATTCGTGGGCTACGCCCGCAGCCAACTGTCCGATTGTCGCCAGACGATCCGCGTGAATAAGCTGGCCCTGGAGCTTGGCTTTCTCTTCTGCCGCTTCCTTCCGTTCGACAATCAAAGCCACCTCTCGGGCCACGGCATCGATCAACTTCTCTTCCTCGACGAGAAACGGACCAGCCGCCAACTCCGGCTTCTCCTCCAAGTAGGCGACGTTAACAACGCCTCGTCGGCGGCCATCGATGACGATGTCCGCCGACTGTTGGTATCTGGCCTTCCGGAAACCGGGCGTCATGAAGCAATCCTCGTCGAGGATGATGCTGGCCGCGGTAATCTCCGGATATTGCCATGCAGGAGGAAGAAGCTCTACAATGCGCTGGAGGATCTCCTTCAATGAGGTCGGAACCTGCTCGACAATCTGGGCGATGCCGTACAGGCACGTCAATTCCTTGACCCGTTCGCGTAGCGCTGCCTCCGCTCGGCGGTCCGCCACCGCCAGCCCGAGTGTTTGGGCGACTCCCTCGCAGAGCTCAACGGCCTCTTCGGTGAAGTAGTCGCGCTGCTGGCTCTTCAGGTGTAGGAGACCGATGGTCTGATCGTCCACCACAAACCGCAGCAAAGCCAGCGACCGGTAGTGCCCACCGATGCACAGACTCTCAACCTCGGCGTCCTGGCCGGTGGCCGTGCCGGTGTCCAAGGGCCCCCAGGTGTCGGCGGTCCAGAAGCTCCCGTTGTCGGTGAAGTAAGGTAGTGCCGAGTCGAACTGCCGGGAGGCAACGTCCCGACACAATCGTTCCAAGTCGGAGCTATCCTGGGACGCGGGGATCACCGTCCCGGCGTCGTCGAGTGTCCACCGCAGTGGTTCAAACCGACTCGCGCTTCCTGGACGCCGCGCAGCCTCCCAACGGTAGTGCAACGCGCCGTCGTTGAGCCGGATCTCCACCGCGTCGCAGCCGGTGAAGTCCATAAGCACCTTCGAGACTTCACGCAGGAAATCCGTTCTGGGCAGACCACGGTTGCCCCAATGCAGGATCTCCCGCGACAGCTTCACGCTGTCCTCAATCCGCATGCCGCAGCCCCCCCCGGGGACGGGCGCGTCTGAGCAATCTCTGTTTGCCTGCGAGCCGGCCATTCTGGGCCTCCACGCTCATGTTAATACGCCGCCG
>JAUWNF010000596.1 GCA_030612785.1 Phycisphaerales bacterium | reverse complement strand
CCTCGGAGATGAAATCGCCGTCAATGAGACGTCGATGGTCATCCGGGTCACTTACGCGGGTCGGTCGATTCTACTTACCGGTGATATCGAGGCTTTAGGCCAAGGTCGGTTGCTGGCCGATGCTGATCTGCACGCCGACGTGCTCCTCCTGCCGCACCACGGCAGCTTGCGCCACAACACGCCCGACTTCGTCGAGGCCGTGGCCGCCGAGGTGCTCATCAGCTCGACCTTCGTGCGCCACGCCGAGCGGGACCCCGAGCTTGACCACCTCGTCGGACGCCGCCGTCACTACAACACCGCGGATGACGGCGCGGTTATCGTAACGCTGGACCACGCGGGAATTGACGTCCGGGCACACCGGACGAAAGCAGTTCCAGTCATGCCGTGATACTGCGGCCAAACCCAGGATCGCCGTCACCGTTACGACTAATCGCCGTGCGGGGGGCTGCCGCTGCCGGTGAAGACACCCTGAAAGCGGCCGTAGTCCTCCAGGTCCACATCGAGGTCGAAGTTGAAGTCGAAGACCGCACACCCGCTCTCCAGCACGGTGGGTTCCATACCGGTCTGGCAATTGACTAGACTTTCCAGGTCAGTGAGATCGACATCGCTATCGTCGTCGAAGTCTCCCGTCATCGGTGTTACCGGGCCGCCGGTGAAAACACGCTGAAAACCGGCGAAGTCAGCGAGGTCAGCATCGCCGTCGTCGTCGAAGTCAAACGGCTCACAAACCGAGGCGGAGGCCGCGCCGGGACCGCTCAGGCAAGCTCGAAAGCCGGCAAGATCCTGCAGATTGACCATCCCGTCAGTATTGATGTCACCGCCGACCTCGTCGAACCAGTTCGGCAGGCGCAAAAACGGGTCGCCGACCAGTACCCACATGTGGTCGTTGTACGGGTGGGACATGTAGTAGGCCTCGCCCAACGTCCATCCCTCGCGCAGGGCGGTCAGAACGACCTCCGGTGCGGGGCTCTGGCAGCACTGCGGTTCGGCGGTCGCCCCGACCGCGGCCGCGTAGCCGGCCTCCAGGACATTGGGCACGTAGCACCCTCCATAGTCCGTCGTGCTCCGCACGGTGATGGCGCCGTAACTGTTCAGACTGAACCCCAGCACCCGGCCGCCCGGATCGGGACCCTCCAGTTGCTCCGCGGTCCAGCCCCACAGGCGGTAGACACTGAAGTGGAAGGCATCCAGAGGGGTCTCGTCGTACGCGTCAAGATCGAACTCCGCCCAAGGCGCGTCCGCCAACGACGAAGCTTCGAGCGCCCACGTCAGCCAAGTCCACTCGTGGTCGCTGGAGCCCAGGTTGGGATCGTAATAGTCGTAGTAAACAGACTCACCGAAAAGAGAGTGGTTCAGATCGGCCAGCGTCTTGGCCCGCAGGGTCAACTCCTTGGCCAACTCCAGCGTCGGCGCGTCGATGCGGGCCACCATGTAGCGTTGCTCCGCCATGGTGGCCTTGGTCAGCCGGGGCCACGGAGGATCGGCGCCGGTCACGTACGGGCAGTCCCAGTTGATACCATACTGTCCACCCTGGTGCTCCCATATCCCCGGTGGATCCTCATCGTCGTACATGTCCTGCAGCGCATCGGCTATGGAGAACCCGCCCAGCGAGGGGTTGATCAAGGGCGTGCCGTAACTGCCGGGCAGTCCGTACCCCAGAACGATCCCCATGATCTGCTGCTCGAACTCCGGATGCCCGTCCAGCCGGTCGCGCACCGGGCCGATGATCTCGTCCTGCACCGTCTCCAGATCAGCGAGATGCTCCGCAGTGGAGGACCGGACCCCCAACAGGTTCTCCCAAGGGATGTCCCATTGCTCCCGATACCAGATGACCCAATCGATGCTGTCCGGATCGGCCCAATTAAAGAGCACCAACCAGCTATCGGGCATGTCGGCCGTTCGTTCCTCAGGTTCAACGGCGAACGTCGGCAACGCACATACCAGTAGTACTACGAGGTAACCGCGCGCGACGAACGCCGCACGTGTGACTTGAGACGCCTTTCCCAACACGCCATGCCTTTCCCAAACTAGTCTGATAATACCGCGCCGACGGATAGTGGTCAAGCCGACAGCCACTGGGCTCCGGGGCGTAACCCCCAAATCCGAAACTGGGGCACCGGTAAACCGGCACCCCAGCCACTCCCTAATCTCTTCACACAAGGAGCCGCCTTCCCCCTCCTCCGTGTATGTTCACATTCCCTAGGACGCCGGCCGGGGAACCCGATCAGCGCCGGCGACGCAGGAGAGCCACTCCACCCAACGCCAGCAAGGCCAACGAGCCGGGCTCGGGAATAATCGAAAACTCGATTATAAGATTCGAATACTGGCTATCGATGTGGGCGTTCGTCCCCCACACCTCCAACAAGTGCGTCAGGTTGATCGTAACATCGGTGGCCGGGAGGACAACTTCCTCAAAATCGCCGATGATCAAACCGTCCCACGCCCCATCGGCCATCCCCGGTACAGGCCAAGTCTCCCACGGGCCCTTCTCGAACGGAGTGATTACCGGATTGCTCGCCGGGTAATTGATGTCCGTCAACGTCAAGTCAACTGAGGCATCGACCGAAGAACCAGGAAAGGCGGTGAGGTTGCCGGCGAAGCCGAACCTCATAAAGCCGAACATCAACCCATCATCGGCGTGAACGTCGAGGTGCATCGTGTCGGTTTGGGAAGGCGTTGGGGTGTCTAGGTAGAAGTCCAAATCGAAG
>JAUWNF010000088.1 GCA_030612785.1 Phycisphaerales bacterium | reverse complement strand
AGCCACCTGAATCTCACCAGCGAGACCTTCTCCCGAACGCTTCGCCGCTTCGCGGACGCCAGCCTCATTGAGCAACTCGAAGGCGGGCGTCTGCGCATTCTCCGCCACGCCGACCTAAAGAACGTCGCCGACGGTTTGTATCCGGTGCTCTGACGGCGAGTCAGCCCTCTGGGATTTCCAGGGCCAGCACCGCTTTCGTCGTGTCTTCCGCGAACGTCTTCGCACCGCGCTCCGTGCAGAAGTAGAGTGTGTAGTCCAGCACTTTCAGCGTATGGTCGCTGGTGCCGTTCATCCTTAGTGCACAGCTCGCGCAGCGCGTCACAATCTTGTCGGCCTTGCCGTCGAGCAGGTCTGCCTGGGCCAGCTTGGCTTCCACTGCGGCGGTGGGTTCGGCCTCACTCTTGGCGGCCTTGGCTGTGTCGGCCGGGAAACCGGCGTCGGTTTCCGCGGCCTTCTTCTTCGGGCATCCGGCTACGGCAACCAACAAGGCAGCCAGAGCCAGGCAACCAGCAACGTGACAAGTGAATCGCATCAACATGAGATAGGACTCCTTTGTAGACGTAGGTCCGTAAATGGAGCAGTGAGCAACGGTGCGCTACGTGCGCCCGTGGAGATACTGGTAAAGATCCTCGATCTGGCTTTGCTTCTCGGATATCTGCATGGCCATCAGGTCACCGGAGGAGATCATGCCCACGAGCTTGCCGTCCTCCACCGCCGGTAGGTGGCGGATTCGCTTGTGGGACATGACTGCGGCACAATCGGCGGTCTTTCCGTTGGGCCCGCAGGTGGTCACCGGTGTCGTCATCACGTCCGCAACCTTGGTGGTGACAGGGTCGAGTTTAGCGCTGACGACCCGGTTGAGGATGTCGCGTTCGGTAAATACCCTGACGAGCGTCTCCCCCTCGACCACACACAACGCCCCGATCCGGCGCTCGTTCATCAAGTCCGCCGCATCCAGGACGGTGGACTCCGGGCTGATCGAGGCAACATCGGCGTCTTTCTTTGCCAGTACATCACAATCGTGAACATGAGCCAAACCTCCTTGGTTAAAGGACTGAATCCGTACTGCCCAGATTAATGTCTGCCCAGTCAATCCGCCAGGCTTTCTTGCCGTTAGAACTCCCACATCCACTCGTCGCTCACTGCGCGGTCCGCTCACCGGCAAAGTCCGTGTCCGACAAACCCAGGCGCCACTTCAACTGCTTGAGCCCGCAATAGCACGTGGGGACAACGAAGATGGAGACCAGCGCCAGGACCATGCCGCCGAACACGGGGATGGCCATGGGCACCATCACGTCGCTGCCCCGTCCGGTGGAGAGCAGAACCACCGCCAATGCGGCCAGCGTGGTGAAGGTGGTCATCAGGCACGGGCGGATGCGCCGCAGGCCAGCCTCGACCACACGTTGTTCGATCTCCTCGTACCGCCGGAGCTTGCGGCGGCTGAAGGTCTGATCCAGATAGGTGCCCATGACTATGCCGTCGTCCACGGCGATGCCGAATAGGGCGATGAAGCCGACCCAGACCGCTACCGTCAAGTACATGGCCTCGCCCTCAAAGCCACGATCCATTATGCCGGCGACGTAGAGCCGGTCCTGAATGCCCGGCCACCACTGAAGCAGAATGAACCCCCCGGCGAACGCGACCGGGATGGCCAGGAAAACCACGAGGGTGAGCGAAACCCGTTTGAACTGGAGGTAAATGAGCACGAAGTTGATCAGCAGGACGAGAGGCACCAGGAGGCTCAAACGCCTCTTGGCGCGGACGTTCCGTTCGTAGCTGCCGGTCCACTTGAAGTAGTATCCGTCAGGGACGTCCAGCATTCCATCGACGAGGGCCCGACCGAGGACGGCCTGCCCACGGCGGACCAGGGTGGTCTCATCAACACCGACGTTGGTCATGGTGACGTAGCTGACGTACTTGGCGCCCTCGCGGCGGACACTCATCGGGCCAACGACACTTTGGATGTCGGCTAACTGCTTGATCGGGATCTGGGCGCCGGACGGAGTGGGGACCAGAATGCGCTCCAGGTCGGGCAGGTCGTCCCGCAGTTCGCGCTGGTATCGCACGCGAACCGGGTAGCGGTCCAGGCCTTCATAGGTGGTAGTCAGGTTCCTGCCGCCGATGGCCACCTCGATGACATCCTGAACGTCGCGGATGTTGACGCCGTAGCGGGCGATGGCCTCGCGGTCAATATGGAATTCGAGATAGGGTTTGCCGGTGGCGCGAATGGCGCTAACCGAACTGGCGCCGGGCAGATCATCGCGAAGAATCCGTTCGATGGCGACGGCTAATTCCTCGCACCTTTCCAAACTGTCGCCGTAGACCTTCAGGCCAATCTTGGCATTGAGTCCGGTGCTGAGCATTTCGATGCGCGTGCGGATGGGCTGGAGTTCTACCGAGGGCAGCACGCCGGGATACCGGCCGGCTTCCTGGATTCGCGTCCAGATCTCGCTCATGGTGCGGCGGCGCTTGCGGCCCGGATGCTCCGGGTCGTCGACCAAAGGCCACTGGTCGCGCGGCTTGAGGGTGATGATGGTCTCCAGCATGCCGACCGGGGCAGGGTCGAGCGGCGATTCGATCCGCCCCAACTTGCCAACGACTACTTCGACCTCATCGATCTGGGCAAACTGGACATCCTGCTTCTGCATGACCTCCATGACGGTATTGATCGAGCCGGCCGGCAGGACGCTGGGCATGTACAGAAAGGTGCCCTCATCGAGCGGGGGCATAAACTCCTGGCCGATGCCGGAATCGTCTTCCAGCGCGGCCGCCAGCGGGGCGAACTCGTCAATATCCGCAGGCAGCGTGGTGGACGGATCCACAAGCGGCAGGCCGACAATGGCAGCGATGGCTGCTGATCGATTCTGGGCAAAGCCAACGGCGTGCAGGCCCAAGGTCACCAACAAGGCGGCCACAACGTATCCGGCTCTCTTGGGCCATACAGTCCAGCAGCGTTTGCGTGGTCGCTGCCTGGCCACTCGAATCGAATCTACGACCAGCGGCAGGATTACCAGGCCGGCGATCAGGCCGAGGGCTAAATGGATCCACCATGCCAAAGACCATTCGTCGAGTCTCAAACCGATCCCGCGAAGCGGTGCGATCAACGCGCTGACAGGGCCAGCCCATCCGAGCCAGATGGAGAGGCCCCAGATGACGATGAGGGTGGGGAGTGAAAGGAACAACACCTTATGGCGGAGTATCCAGCGCAACAGCGGCTCATACACACGGTGGATAAGGCGGCTGGTGGGGTTCTCCTCGATTGCCCTGGTGCGCTCGCGCAGAACAACCCAAGTCAGGATGAAGGCAACGGCTCCTATTACTACCGCGTCGAGAGGTTGCCCAAGATGCAGATAGTCGCGAACGGCCTGTCCAATGTGTGCCAGAGAGCCGGCACTGCCGAAGGCCGCCGTCCAACCACAACCCACGGCCACTGCGATGATTGTGCTGATGCCGGCTGACCACTTCCGCGACACGCGGCGCTCGCGCAGCATCACCGAAGCCAGAGGCGGCACAATCACCAGCGCCATCAGGACCGCCCCCACCAGGCAGAAGGTTTTGGTCCAGGCCAGAGGCCGGAACAGCTTGGCCGCTTGCCCTTCGAGGAAGAAGACCGGCAGGAAGGAAACCACCGTGGTGCTGACCGCCGTCAGAATGGCCCCGCCAACCTCGACGGCCGCCTGCCGGATGAACTCCGTTCGCTTGGGTCCGTCCACGACAATCGACTGCTTGCCGTCCGGGCCCTCGATGACACGAGTGTACTCCGAACGGTGTCTGGTTAGGTATTGGTAGATGTTCTCCGTCATCACGATGCCCATGTCGACCATGGTGCCGATGGCGATGGCGATGCTGGCCAGGCTCATGATGTTCGAACCGACCTTTAGGGCCTGCATGCAGACGAAGGCGAAGAGGACGGCCAGCGGCAACGTTACCGCAATCACCAGGCTGCTGCGAAAGTGCAGCAGGAACAGCACGACGGCGATCACGGTGATCAAGAGTTCCTGCCACAAGGCCGTGCCGAGGGTGATCATTGTCTCGCGGATTAGCGTGCTGCGGTCGTAGAATGCGTTTATGCGGACGCCGGGCGGCAGGCCAGCCTCGATTTCCGCGATCTTGCCCTTGACTCGTTCGATGACCGTCAGGGGGTTCTCGCCAAAGCGCATGACGACGCAGCCGCCGACGGCTTCGGCACCTATCTTGTCCAGCGCCCCGCGTCGAAAATCCGGCCCGGTGGTCACGTCGGCCAACTGGCGAATGTAAATCGGCGTACCGTCGGTGGCCTTGACGACGATGTTCTCGATGTCGGCTATGGCGGCCAGCTCTCGCCGGGCCCGCGTGCCCGTGCTGCGATCGCCGCCACCGAGGAATCCGACGCCGCGAACCAACACCTCCATCCCGCTCTGTTCGATGACCTTGGCTCCGACGTCAACGTTGGAGGCCTTGACGGCCGAGACCAGGGCGCTCAGCGGCACGTTGAACGCCCGTAGTGCCTCCGGGTTGACGTCGATCTGATACTGCCGCACGTACCCGCCGACACTGGCTACTTCACTGACGCCTTCGATGCTCTCCAGAGCGAGCTTGATGCCGAAGTCCTGAATGCTGCGCAGCTCATCGAGCGGCACCATGCCAAAAACCAGGTCGATACCGGTCAGCGGGCAGGTGTAGGGTCGGGCTCGATCCAGCGTTGCCAGCAACACAGGATCATCCTGTGGCAGTGCTCGGCGGGACGAAGCGGTGAGAACGCCGTCTTCCCGAAAGCGCAGGCCGGGTCGCCGGGGCGAGTACCAGCCGTTCTCGATCGTGTACCAGAAGATCTGCCCCAAGGCCGTGGCGTCCGGCCCCAGTCTGGGCGTTACGCCTTCGGGCAGGTTACCTTGGGCGACGTTGAGGCGCTCCAGCACGCGGCTCCTGGCCCAGTAGAATCCGATGTCGTCGTGGAATACGACGTAGACGATCGACCAGCCAAAACCGCTGGTCGCCCGGATCTCCTTGACGCCGGGAACGCCTTGCAGGGCGACCGTGAGTGGGTACGTGACCTGTTCATCCACGTCCTTGGGACTTCGTCCCATCCATTCGGTGAAGACGATCGTCTGGTTCTCGGCGATGTCGGGGATGGCGTCCTTGGGGTTCTGCTGGAACGAATGCCAGCCCCAGCCGGCCAGCACGGCGCACAACAAGATGGCCAATACCGGGGCGCCGAGAAACGTTCTGATCAAGCGGTCAATCATGGCTGTGGTTCCCCCCGCCCGACTCGGCCGACTCGGCCGGAGCGTGATGCTCACCATGATCGTGCAACGGTGCGGTCCCGAGACCCCGAGCGTTGAACAAGCTGGGCTTGCCGGCGATCTGCATCTGGCTGTCGATCACGAAGTTGCCGCGAGTGACGACTTGCTGTCCTTCCGTAAGACCGTCGAGAACGGAGTAGAATCGTCGGCCGTCCTCATCTTGTGCTACGGGGCCAACGCGGATCTCCAGGCCACGGTAGACGCCCGGATCCGCTTCGATGTAGACCAGCGACCGTTGGCCGGTCCGCATGACAGCCTCATACGGTACGCTCAAGACTGCCACGGCGGCTCGCGGTGCCATGTAGCCGGGAATCGACTCGACGGGCACCATGTCCATCTCGCAGATAGGACAGATCGCCAGCCTGTCGGCTGTCTCCCACGTGTGCATCGGGCATGCGTAGGCTCCGCGTGGTTCCGGCGTGGCGGCTCTGCCTCCCTCACCGACGGCCACGTCGATCCCGGCGGTCACGAACATATTGGGCTTGAGCCTCCGGTCGGGGTTCTCCACGTTGACCCGGACCTTGATGGTACGAGTCATACTATCCACCAGCGGGTCCACGAAGACGATCCGGCCGCGGAACTCATTTCCGGGCAGCGATTGGGCGGTCAGGTGAACGTCTTGCAAGGGCATGATCCAGGGCAGGTCGGTCTCGTAAAGGTCCAACAGCAACCAGACTTGGGTGAGGTCAGCGATTTCATAGAGCGGGTCGCCGGTCTTGACGTACATCCCCTCCATGGCCCACTTGCGGACTATGGTTCCGCCCAGAGGGGCGTGGACCACCAGATGGCTGGCCGCCTTGCCCGTCTGTTTGAGTTCGTCGATCTGCCGGGCGGTGATTCCGAGCAATTCGAGCTTCTGTTGCGCGAAGACGATCAGTTCTTCAGCCGGGCGGCGCGAGGATTCCAGGGAGTCCCCCTTCATCGCGTCAGAAGCGCGCATCGCTTGAAGCAATTCCTCCTGAGCCGAGACCAATTCGGGGCTGTAAACCTCCACCAAGTGGTCGCCCTTGCTGACAACCATGCCGGTGAAGTCCGCGAAGAGCCGGTCGATGCGACCGCCAGTCCACGCGCTGACCATCTTGCGGCGCGTCTCGTCGTAGGTGACCTTGCCAACGGTTCGAATGCGCTTGACCAGGTGTCTGCGGATCACCGGTTCGGTAGCCAACTCTGCTAACCGGCGGGCGCGCTCGCTCAATCTCACCTCGGCCTTATCGCCTTGACCGCTTCCGGCGTCCAGCATCACCGGCTCGCGTTTCATGCCGCAGACCGGACAGCGGCTGTTGGGATCATCGCTCCCCTGGTCGCCGCACTCCGGCATGGTGCACATATACCAGAGCTTGGGGGCATTAGATGCATGTACAAGCGGCCCGGGCGACATGGTGCCAACTGGTTTGATGCCGGCTTCGTCGCTGCCGAAGTACTTGGGTATAAGCTTCATTCCGCACTGGGGGCAATCGCCGGGCCCGTCTTGTCGAACATCCGGATGCATCGAGCACGTCCAGTATTCGATATCTGCCTCGGCGGTGACGTTCCGTTCTGCCGTGGTCGAGGCATTTGACAACTTGGCAGCAACCGCCCGCATACGGTACGTCGCCCACCCGGCAACCACTGCCACCGCAGCCAGTACGAGGCACCATCGCACCAAAACTCTCCTGACGTCTGCGGTGTATTCGGAGGGGTCTGTGTCTTTCATCGTTACTCCCCCTGGCTTTCTGTTTCTGAAGCGATTCCTTCGCGGATCAGTTGCAGGCCCACCTCGCGCTGCAACTCGGAGAAGGCCGTTTCCAGGTCAGCCACCTCGCGATGGAGCATCAGCTCGAAGTCGAGCAGACGCTGCCAGTTATCGATCACGGTGAGGAAGCCAACCTTGCCCGCCTGGTAGGCTGTCAAGGACACATCGTATGTCTGCCTGGTCTGCGGTATCAACGTGGATTCAAGAAGCCTGATGGTGTCCTGCTGCGTCTGCACCCGCACCCAGGCGTCGTAGACGCGAAACGTGATCATGTTGAGGGCGGCCTGCTTCTCGTGCTGTGTCCTCCGCAACCTCTGTCGGGCCTCTCGTTTGGCAGCTTCGATGCGCTCGAGCCAAATCGGTAGGTTGAATTGCAGCATAAGCGCCCAGTTGTCGTCGCCTTTGTCGCTCTTGTCGCTGTATGGCGGCCGGACACGAGTGTCCGGGTTGATCGGCGGTATGAACGGAACCCGCGGTTTCGTATAGGTCCACTCGAAGCCGATCGTTGCGTCGGGCCAATGGGCCAACCGGGCCAGCTCGATCGCTTCTCGATCCCGCTCGGCTTGGTGGGTCAAGACCGCCAGCTCCGGGTTATGCTTGGCGGCCAGGGCGATGAGCTGGTCCCCGTCGGCGTCGAACGTCTGGGGGCTGATCGGTTGGGTTGTGGGGAGTTCGCGCCCGGGCGGGTAGTCCAGAAGTTGGTTCAACGCAGCGGCAGCCGATGCCCGGCGGTGGCCAAGACGGCTTCCGTCGTCGCGCAGTTTCGCGATCTCAGTCTGGATCCGCAGCAGGTCCTGCTGCTCGATCCTGCCCACACGATACTGAGAGGCGAGCACCTGTTCGAGGTTCTCTAGGGATTGCTGGTGGGCCTTGGTCAACTCGATGGAGCGCTCGGTCAGGTAGAGCCGGTAGTAGGCGTGCTCGACATCCGCGATGACCTGAAGCCGAGCGGCGTTGAGCCGTTCGATGGCCATGCGGACCTCGGCCGCGGCGGCTCGACCGGCACGGTCCAGCCTGGCCGGTAGCGGGATCTTCTGCCCTACGCCAAGCGTGAAGTACATATCGCCGGCCGCAGTCTGGATGGGTTCAGGGCGGATGATTGTCCGCAGAACGGGATCGGGAAGAGCCGTCACCTGGACGATGCGCTCAAGCCTTGCCCGTGCGTCATCCGCTGCCGCCTTGACCGACGGGTTCCGCTCCAGCGCCTCCCCGATGTAGGTCTGCAACGGAGACGGTGAAGCACTTTGTCGCGCGTGGCTTTCTCTCTCATTAGCCGTCTCCGGTGCGGCCAATCGTCCGGCCGCAGGGATGGTTGAAGGCTCGCGGACTTCCCGCGGGCCGAGTTGTATCCCCGGCTGGTGCCAATCCTCGACGGCTCGCAAGACCTCTTTCTCCACCGACTGGTACGTCGAACACCCGGACGCGAACGTCAACAGCACCTGAAGTGCAATAGCAACGGCGAGACGCAATGCATCCCTCGCGGCTCTTTTGAGATTTCGCCCGGCACTACGATGTGCTGACATGATCTCAACCATCCTCTCTGTAAGGATCCCAGGAGACTCGCCGCCTTCAGTATGCCGTACGCGGGCAAAACAGCAACACCTCAAGAACACGCCGCCATCGTCGCGGATAAACGCTCAATCACTTCCACCAACACCCTGACGGTCCGGTCGATTTCAGCAGCCGTCGTGAAGCGCGATAGGCTGAAGCGGATCGCGCCATGGGCGATCTTCGGATCGATGTCCATGGCCTGGAGCACGTGCGAGGGCTCGAGCGAGCCGCTGCTGCAGGCGGCCCCAGCCGACGCGTAGACGCCGCGCTCGCTAAGCAGAATAAGCAGCGCCTCGGCCTGCAGCCGCTCGAAGCCGATGTTGCTCGTGTTGCACACGCGATCCGCCCGGGCAGCGATGACTTGGGCAAGCGGGATCGCGGCCTGGACGCGGGCCTCGAAACCGTCACGAAGATGCCGGATCGAGTCGATCCTTTCGGGCGGCGGATCGATGGCTTCCTCCGCCGCCACACCGAAGCCAATGATTGCGGGGACGTTCTCCGTCCCCGGCCTGAGATCACGCTCCTGCCGGCCGCCGTATGTCATGGGCACCAGCCGCGTCCGCTTGCGAACGTACAACGCACCCACGCCCTTGGGACCGTGCAGCTTGTGGGCCGAGAGGCTCAACAGGTGGACCGGTAGCTGGGCGACATCGACGGTCACCTTGCCGGTGGATTGAACCGCGTCGAGGTGAACGCAAATGCCGTGTCGCCCGGCGATATCGCAGACTCGCCCCGCGTCGAGTATCACCCCGGTCTCATTGTTGGCGTGGATGACCGAGATCAGAGCGGTGTCTTCGGTGACTTTCTCTTCGAGTTCAGCAAGATTCAGCCGGCCCTCGCGATCGACCCCGATCTCGTCGACCTGATAGCCTTCTCGGGCGAGTTGGGCCACCAGCCGCCGCACCGCGCTGTGCTCCACGGCCGACGTGAGTAGGTGTCGCTTGGCCGGCTGGACCGCCAGCGCGCCCCGGATAGCCAGATTGATGCTCTCGGTCCCGCCGCTGGTGAAGAGAATCTCTTTGGGCTCGGCGCTTATGAGGCCGGCCACCTGCTCGCGAGCGCATTCGACCTTATGCCGCACCTGCTGGCCGAACCTGTGCAGGCTCGACGGGTTGGCGTACTCGGTCTCCAGGAAGGGTCTGATGGCCTCGACGACGCTGTCCAGCGGCCGGGTGCTCGCGTTATTGTCCAGGTAAATCGGCACCAGCGAACACTCCCCCAAAAAAACGTGTTGACTTGCCCACACACCAATAATAGTCTACCATTCTAGTAGACCATTGTGGGGAAGACAATGAGGATTTCCACGC
>JAUWNF010000012.1 GCA_030612785.1 Phycisphaerales bacterium | reverse complement strand
CTAGGGCTGCGGCCGAATAAATAATGGCCCGGCGGGGCGGGCCCCACGGACCCGACACCCCTGGGGGGGGACGAGGAACGCGGACACGCCGCCCACAAGGGGTGACTCGTCGTCACCCACAAGGGGTGACGCTACATCGGTGGGACTTTGAGTCGTGAGCGGGTGCAGGAAGACCTCTTCGATGTCCTGCCGCGTGGGCGGGCGGACGCAGCAGCTCAGTAACCGCATGAATTGGCGATCCTCTGGCTTGAGCGCCAGGTTGATGGTCAGTCGGATCTCATCATCGCTGATCGGCTTGGTCAGGTAGTCATAGGCGCCCATCTTGATCGCTTCCACGGCGCTACACTGACCTCAATATTGAGTTCGCCCCGCACCCTAAGACAACGTGACGCTAAACGAGGTTATCTGATTTGACTTACAGCGACAAGAACTAGGCTCGGCGATATAGCTGATGGGGCCGGGATGGCACAACCGTGCGCCGGATGCGCGGTTTTTGTGGGGCTGATGTGTCCCTTTCAGGGCTTTGGCTGAAGCGCTGAGCTTGACGCCCGTTCGACGGACGGCTAATGTGCGTCTGTGCCGTTACACGGAGGCGAGGCCTATGTCGGCTACAGCGAAAATCCTAATCATCGACGACGACGCGGATTACCGGGCCTCGACCCGGGCACTGCTGGAAGGCGAGGGATACGAGGTTTTGGAAGCGCCCTCGGGGAACGCGGGGCTGGACGCCGCCCGGCAACACACGCCGAACCTGATCGTCTTGGACATCATGATGGAAAGCCCGGTGGAGGGGTATACGGTGGTTCAGGCCCTGAAGTTCCGCGACGAGTACGAGGACCTGGACGAGATTCCCATCGTGATGGTCTCTTCGGTGAAGCAAGACCCCGCCAGCCTGTTTCCGATGGCCGGCGAGCTGAGCATGGTTACACCGGATGCGTATTTCACCAAGCCGCTGGACATTCCGAAGTTTCTGGCCTGTGTGCGGCGGATGCTGGGCAACTGATCCTGTCGTGATTCATCCGCGAGCGATCATCAGCGGAGCCACAAACCGTGAGTGCCTCACCAGCCGATGATGGTCCGATCATCGTTATCGATGATGATGAAACGATGCGCCGCGCCTGCCAAGCCGCCCTGCGCCGCACCGGTTACCAGGTGGAAACCTACGCCGACGGTCCGTCGGGGCTCAAGCGTATCGAGGAAGTGGGGGCCGGTCTGCTGGTCGTGGACCTCAAGATGCCCGGTATGGGCGGACTGGAGGTCATCGAGCGGGTCAAGCAGATCAGCCCGGACATCGTGGCCATCGTGATCACCGGCTTTGCCACCGTCAGCACGGCGGTGGAGGCCATGAAGGCCGGGGCCTATGACTTCATTCCCAAGCCCTTCACCGCGGAGGAGTTGCGGGTCATCATCGCCCGGGGGATGGAGCGTCATCGGCTGGCGATGGAAGCCAAGCGGCTGCGCGTGGAGAAAGAAGCGCAGGCGCGCAAGTTCATCACCTTCGTATCGCACCAGTTGCAGTCCCCACTGGGAGCGGTCCAGCAATACCTCGAAGTGTTGCTTTACCAGTCCGGTGAAGCCATTCCCGATAAGTATCGCCAGTGGATCGAACGCTCCAGTAAGAAGACCGCCACCATGTTGGAGATCATCGGCGACTGGCTGACCGTCTCCAAGGTGGAGGGGGGGCAACTGGCCACCGAGCGGAAACCCGTGCTCTGGCAGGACTTGGCGGTGGAGGTTTTGGAGAACTGTGCGACCGCCGCTCGTGACCGGCAAGTGACTCTGCACAACGAACTGGCCCCCGAGTTGCTGGCGGTCACCGGCGATGCTACGGCGTTGTGCATGCTGTTGTCGAACCTGGTGGTCAACGCCGTCAAGTACAACCGCCCTGAAGGCCAGGTCCGGATTACGGCCGAGGCGGATCAGGCCACCGTCAGCCTCTCGGTCATCGACACCGGCGTGGGCATCGCCCCGGAGAACCAGGAACACGTTTTCGAGGAGTTCTATCGGTGAACCGCCGAGGGCGCCGCCGACAAGAGTGGTACGGGGATGGGGTTGGCGATCTGCAAGAAGATCGCCGAGGAGTTGGGAGGGCGGATCATCCTGGACAGCCGCCTGGGCGAAGGCTCAACTTTCAAGGTCGTCCTACCCCGCGCCCCAGCCGACTAACCGCTCGACGGCAAAACACACAAAAAGCTGATAGCTAAGAGTAAGAGATGGAAACCCCGCGTTGGACACACTCGCTGAAATTCCGGATCATGGTGAGTTACTCGCTGATCCTGATCATCGGCGGGCTGGCCACCTCGGCGATCGGAATACACGTTACCGGCAAGGCGCTGTTGCGGCAGGCGCGCCAGCAGATGGAATACGGGCGGTCAGCGGCGCGCAGCATTTACGCCCACCGTCTGCAGGAACTGCGTCAGAGCGTCGAGCTGTTGGCTTCGAGCGGTCAATTGCAAGCCGCTCTCGCGGCGAACCAGCCCGCGACCGCCGCTACGTACCTGACCGGCATCCGGCAGGAACACGGTCTGGATTTCCTCTCGGTCACGGATTCCACCGGTAAGGTGATTGTCCGAACCTCCGGTCCGCGTACGACCGACGACGTGGTCGCGGAACTTGCTCCGATAGATCAAGCCTTGCACGGGAAGTCGGCGGCCGCCACCGAGATCATCCCTCTCGAGGTCCTCCGTGCCGAGAATCCCGCCTTGGCGGAGCGGGCCGCCATCAGGCTCGATCGTCCCTCCGAGGCCCAGCCGAGCGATCCCGAGACCCTGGATGCCGGCATGGCGCTGCTGGCAGCAGCCCCGGCAACCGACGAGAGCGGTCGGATCATCGCAGTGGTTTACGCGGGGCAACTCCTGAACGACCCCAGCACCAATCTGGACGCGCCCGGGCGCCACCGGATCGTCGAAAAAATCAGCGACACGCTCTCCGGCGGCTTGGAGACTCAGGGACGGGACCCCGGCGTCGCGACGATTTTCCAGGACGACGTGCGCATCACCACGAACATGACTACCGCAGCCGGCATGCGTGCCGTCGGCACATGCGCTCCGGCGGAAGTCTACGACGTCGTGATCGTCCGAGGCGAAAAGCACTGGATCGGTCGCACGTTCGGCGCCAGCGATTGGTACATCACCGCCTACGAACCCATAACCAATCTGGCCGGCGAACGGATCGGCATGCTTGGTGTGGGGGTCCTGGAAAAGCCTTATACCGCGGTTCGCGACCAAGTCACGCTGAGCTTTGCGGCCATCGCCCTGTTCTGCTTCCTGCTGATTGTGGTGGTCACCTACTTCCTGACCCGCAGTATGGTGCGCCCGCTGGAGGAAATGGTCTCCGTTTCGCAGAACATCGCGGGGGGCGACCTGAGCCAGCGCGTGCACATCACCGGTAAGAGCGAGTTCGGTCTGTTATCCAGTTCGTTCAACGACATGCTCGATCGCATCAGTGAGATGAAGAGCCAACTCGAGCAATGGGCCAAGACCCTCGAACAGAAGGTGGAGCAACGGACCCAACAGCTTGTCAAGATCCAGACGCAGGTGGCGCGCCAGCAGCGTCTGGCCTCCGTTGGTCAGCTTGCCGCCGGCGTGGCCCACGAGATCAACAACCCCCTGGGCGGTATTCTCACCTTCGCTTCGTTGGCACTCGAAGAGCTTCCGCCGGACAGCCCCCAGCGCGAGGACCTGGAAGAGATCGTTCGCCAGGCCATCCGCTGCCGCAAGATCGTCACCGAGTTGCTGGAGTTCTCCCGCGAACGTCAGGCGCAGATGGACTTGGGGGACATCAATGAGGTCGTTTCCAGCACGCTGGCGCTGCTCGAGAAACAGGCCCTCTTCCACGACATCAACGTCACGCGCGAGTTCGAACCCGACATGCCCGTGACGGTCATGGACAAGTCGCAGATGCAGCAGGTGTTCATGAACATCATCCTCAACGCCGTCCACGCCATGAGCGAACGCGGCGATCTCACCATTGAGACCGGGCACGAGGACGGCAAGCAGGTGTTCGTGCGCATCGCCGACACGGGCTGTGGCATTCCGCAGGACATCCGCGAAGCGATCTTCGATCCGTTCTTCACCACCAAGGACCCCGGCAAAGGCACCGGTCTGGGTCTGGCCGTCGCCTGCCGCATCGTTCAGGACCACGGCGGCCGCACGGAAGTCGAGAGTGAAGTCGGCAAGGGCACGTGCTTCACCATTGTCCTACCCGTCCGCACAGAAGTCCCCGACAGTTCGCAGGACACCCCTCAGCCCCAAGCAATAGCCGATCCACCCACCACCCGCGGGTAGGGGTGAACGTCGGGTTCGTTAGTGCCATTGGGGGGGGGGCTTTGAGACGAGGGTGGCACGGACAATCCTACCCCTCGTGCTGACGCCCACCGACCGGGTAGGGGCTGCCCCGCAATTTGCGGGTGCGCAGCCAGGTGCTCAGGGAGTCAATGCCGATACCCTTGCGGGCCTGGGTTTGCAGGATGTCGGCCTCGGGACTGATGCGGCGCAGATCGCGGGTCACCGTATCGAAATCGAAGTCCGTCAGTGGTTGCAAGTCGCACTTGGTCAGGACGATTAGCGGCACATCCTTAAATAGCAGCGGGTACTTAGCCGGCTTGTCGTCGCCTTCGGTGACGCTCAGTACGCTGATCCGCAGGTGCTCGCCCAAGTCGAAGTTGGCCGGGCAGATCGGGTTGCCGACGTTCTCAATGAAAAGTAAGTCAACCTGATCGAGCGGCAGGCGTTGCAGACCTTGCTGGACCAGGGTGGCAGTGAGGTGGCAACCGCCGTCGGTGAGCAGTTGGACGACCGGCACGCCGAGCGCATCGATGCGGGCCGCGTCCTTGGTGGTGGCGAGGTCGCCCTCCAGAACAGCCACACGCAACGAATCGGTCAACGTCGGAATGACGGCTTCGAGCAGAGCGGTCTTGCCGGCGCCCGCGCCACCCAGCAGGTTGATACAGGTGACTCCCGTGGAATCGAGCAGTTCCCGATTCTCGCGGGCCGCGTTGTCGTTACGCTGAAAGATGTTCTTCAACACCTGAATATTCATCATCAACCTCCGCTTCGATGGAGATCAGCTCGAGTTCGTCTCCACCGCTCAGTCCCCCACATTCGGCACCGCAGTGTGGGCAGGTCCAGTCCCAGTCGCGAATTGCGAACTCGTGGTTGCACGGTTGGCAGTTTGCGCGCATGTAGGTTTTGTCTATGCGCAGCTCCGAGGCTTCACAGCGCGTGCCCGCTCTGGCAATGACAAAGGCTTCGCGCAGCAGAACATCATTCACCTGCCGGAGCACCCCGATCCGGCAATGGAGGGCGATGACACGCCGCGCGCCGGCCCGTTGCGCCTCCGCCGAGGCGGCTTCGACCAGAGACTGCGCTATGGCGAACTCATGCACCGGCGGGCTCCTTGCATCTTAGCCAAGCTTCCACGTCGTGGCGAATCCTGCGAACCGCCTCGGGGATGCCATCGGCCACCGGAGCGGAGACTTCTTCCCCAAAGCCGAAATCCTCTGCCGCCACCACGTATATCCACACGTCCGCCGGGAGCATGCCCAATTCGAGACCCAACTCCAAGGCGGCATCGACACTCAAGGTGTGGGTGTTCGTCCGGCAGCGCGTCCCGATCCGATCCGGAGCGCTGCGATAATCGATCCGCACCAGGCTGCCGGTCGGCTGCGTGTTCCGGGCGGAGGCCGCGTCTACGAGAATGAGCAAGTCTTCGGGGCGAAGACCGTCGAAGAGCTCGGCGCCGGGGGCTTCGGTGGTCTCAACCTGCGTCCGCGGTAGTCGTAACCTCGCCAGGGCCTCCGCGACGAGCAGCCCGACCTGATCATCGCCACGGATCCAGCGCCCACAACCGATCACCCGCACGGATCCCTTTCCCCGGTCTTGCATCTGCGGTGGTCTCGCTCCCGTGGTCGATCCCTCTTCGTCGCTTCGTCCTTCGCTTACTCCCACTGTACGTCGAGGAAGTGCGTTGCGCAGGAGATGCACGGATCGTACGCGCGTACCAGCATCTCCAATTGCAGCGTCATCTCCTCCTTGCTCAGTCCCGACTCGAGCAGTTGGGGGACATAGGCCCGCATGTCGGCCTCGATGTTGGCCAGGTTCTGATTGGTCGGGATGACGAGATTGGCCCCTTCGATGTAACCCTTGGAATCCACGCTGTAGTCGTGGATCAGCATGCCGCGGGGGACATCCGCCGCCCCGGCACCCTGCCCGAATCTCGTCGGCTGCCGAAGCGGCTCCATCTTCAGCCCGCGCGTGAGCAGTTCGTCGATCAATTCGATCACCGACTCCACGCAGTGCACGACTTCGATGAGTTGGGCGGTGTTGTTGTGGAAGGGGTTACAGGCGATGGGTTTGAGTCCGAGATTCTCAGCCACTTTTTTGGCCACCGGGTGCAACTGGGCGTAGTTGTTGTTGAAGCGGGCCAGGGCACCGACGGCGTAGTTGGGCGACTGCGGTGATCGGGCGTGCTTGGCCGCCGAGTGCTCAACGACTTCCTCGATGATGCGTTTGCGGTAGTCGGCCACCTTGGTGGGCTTGGGGTCTTTGGTGGAGACGATGTCGCCGTTGTAAAAGGCGTACTCCCCGTTGTCGGTCGCCTTGAGAGAGACGTATTCGGTGTCCGGCCGCTCCAGGGTCGGAATCTCGAACTGGGCGTAGGTCTCCCCAACAACCGCGAGGTCCGCCCGCGCCGCCTCGCAACGCCGTTTCAGGTCGATCAACTCCTCGTCGCGCGGGACGTGGGTAAGCCCTCCGACGTGGCAAGCGATCGGGTGGATGTGACGCCCGCCGACCACACCGCAGATGTCGTTGGACAAACGCTTGAGTCGCAGGGCGATCTTGACCACCTCGGGATGCGTCTTGGCCAAGGGGAAGACCGAACCCACGCCGAGGAAGTCGGGGACGGCGAGGAAGAGCACGTGCAACAGGTGGCTCTGCATCTCCTCACCGAAGACGATCAGCTTGCGCAACTTCACCGCCTGTTCGCTGGGCTCGATGCCCACGGCCGCCTCCATGGCATTGACCGAGGCGGTGGTGTGGCCCACGGAACAAATGCCGCAAATCCGGCAGGTGATGTGCGGCGCCTCGCCGAAGGGTCGTCCCCGCAGGAACGACTCGAAGAACCGCGGACTCTCCACGATCGCCAGGTGCAGCTTGGTGATCTCCCCGTCTTCCACGCGGACGGAGATGTTCCCATGACCCTCAACGCGGGTGACGTGCTTGACATCAATGGTCACGTTTTTCATAGAAGGCAACCTCATTCAATTTATAAGGAGCCGCTGGCTTGAAGCCCGCGCGGGCCCCCTGCTGAAGGCTTTGAAACCCATCCTAGGGCAGCGTCTTCTCCTGATACGCCCCGTAAAGCCGCATGTCGGCGAGGACCCGTTCGAGCGGTATGTCGTACTGCTCGCGGAGGTTCACCGCCGCCGCCGTCAGGGCCTCGTCGCTGACAATGCCCCGGCACCCTTCACACTTGGACCCGAAAGACGGGCAGATGGCGTCACACCCCGCGCGCGTCACCGGCCCCAAGCAAATGATCCCCTTTTCGTAGAGGCACAGATTGCCCTGTTTCTTGCACTCGACGCAAACGGCGTTGGCGGGCGGGCGGAAGGGCCGGTTCGTCAGCATGCACTTGACGAACCGTAGAAACTCCTCCTTGACCATCGGGCAGCCGGGTAGTTCGTAATCCACCTTAACCACCGCGGAGATCGGTTGGGCGTCGATGGTTGGGAACCAATCGGCCCTATCGCCGTAGACGTACGTGCGGTATTCGTTCATCGGCTGGTGGTTCTTTAGCGTATTGATCCCGCCGAGGCAGGCACAGGCGCCAATGGCCACCAGCACCTTGGAGTGCTCGCGGAACTTGCGGACCTCCTTTTCGTCTTCGGGGGTGGAGACCGCTCCGTCCACGAAGCCGATGTCGATATCCCAACTGCGCTCGGTCATGCCCTCGCGAAAGTTCACGATGTCAACCGCCTGGAGGATATCGAGCAGTTGATCCTCGAGTTCGAGGATGGCCAGGGAGCACCCTTCGCACCCGGTCAGGCTGAAAATGGCGATTTTCGGTTTCATTATTCGATGGCCTCCCGCAGCGCCTTCAATTGCCCGTACTTGAACACGGGGCCTTCAAGACAAGCGTAAACGTTGTTGGCCTGGCAGTGGCCGCAGATGCCCACACCGCATTTCATGCGGCGCTCCAGAGAACAGTAAATGCTCTTTTGGGGGATGCGCCGGGCCAGAACTTCCAGGACGACGAACTTGAACATCACCGGCGGGCCGATGACGATCACCATCGTTTCCGTCGGATTCAGTTGGGGCAATTCCCGGAACAGCGTGGTTACCACGCCGGTCCGGCCCCGCCATTGCTCGTCCGGTTGATCCACGGTGGCGTGGAAGTTGACGTCCGGGCTCTCTCGCCAGAGCGTCAGATCCTCGCGATAGAGCAGTTCCGACGGCGACCGCGCTCCGTAGAGCAAGTGGAACGTCCCGAACCGCTCCCGCTCATCCAGAACGTACTGAATGAGCGACCGCGCCGGGGCAATCCCCAACCCTCCCGCCACCACCAGTATGTCTTTACCGTGCAACTCGGCAACGTCGAAGCCGTGTCCCAACGGGCCGCGGATGCCAATGACGTCGCCTTCCTTGAGTTGATGGATATGCGTGGTCACCTCGCCGACGCGCCGCACGCACAGCTCAAAATGCTCGGGGCGGGTCGGCGACGAACAGATCGAGATCGGACATTCGCCGACGCCCAGGATCGACACCTGCACGAACTGGCCGGGGTGATGCTCGAGCGCTCGCCCGTCGTCAAACGCGAGTTGCAACAGAACCTCCAGATCGGTCATCTGTTGCACCCCGATCACCCGGGCCGGTGTGGGGACGTAGAGGTCGGCGCTCGTCTCCCGTTCGGATGTGTTCATCGTGGTCACGTCAAACCTCCTCGGCAAGTTGGTTGTAGATTTCGACGGAGTTGATCTTGGCCGTGCAGGCCCGGTCGCAACGGGCACAGCCCACGCACCCGACCAGGCCGCTACGCTCCTGAACCCAGGCGGCTTTGCGGTAGATGCGATGGCGCAGTCGCGACGCCGCCTTGGCGCGGAAGTTGTGATCCCCGGCGACGAGCGCGAACTCCGGCAACAGACACCCGTCCCACTCGCGCTGGCGCCGGCCGCTGCCGGGCGCCAGGTCGGTCTCCTCGGCAATGTTGAAGCAATAGCACGTGGGGCAGGACAGGTTGCAACTCCCGCACGAATAGCAGCGTCGGGCCGTCGCGTCCCACAGCAGCGAGTCGTAGGACCGGCCGAGCAGTTGCGGCAGGTCCTCGCGGCGCGTATGTAGGGCAAAGGAGAACGCCGCTTCCTTCTCCGCCCGGTACTTCTCGAAGGCCCGCTCGTCGGCGGCGGTCGGCACCGCGGACTGCCGACTGTAGAGCAGCCACTCGCGCCCCGCCTTGGTCCCGAACATCACTCCGTAGCGGATGTTGCCTTCGTCACCGTCGGTCCCGAGCGGATAGAGCATCACGTCGAAGCCTTCCTCTATCGTGTTCGTGCCCATGTCCTTGCAGAAGACACCGTCCGTACACGGAGCACGACAATCCAGACCGATGATCATGGTGGCTTCACGCCGCGCGAAGTAGTGTTCGTCCCGGAACTCCAGATCGAAGACGCGGTCGTACAAACGGATCGCGTGGAGGTCACAGGGATGGACCCCGACCAACACCGTAGGCCGCCGATCGTATTCCGGCGTCGCGGTAAAACCGCTGTCCTCCCGGCGGAAAGCGAACAGCGTTTCGTTCGGCGGCGTCAGGTATCGTTTGGGGCTGTAGACACAATAGTTGAACGAAAGGTCCAACTGGTCAGCCCGTTCCACTTCTTCATAGAAGTACCGCAGGGGCGGATCGCACTCCGGAACGTCACGGACCACCGGACCAATAATCCGTCGCTTGTGAGCCAGTTCATCCACCAGCCCGATCAGGTCCGAGTGCAGAATAATCCTATCCAGCATGGTTGAGTTCCTCCATGCCCGCCGCGGCGGTTTCGCCTGGGCAGGTGGTTTCAATGACTATTTCGCTGGAACGCGTGTCCCGTGCCGTGGGCCCCTCGGGCAGCGCCTGGTGGGCCGGAAACATGACGGTGAATGTCGAGCCTTTACCGACGCGCGACCAGACGCGCAAACGCCCGTGGGTCTGCTCAACCACCTCGCGCACAATCGCCAGTCCGAGTCCGGAACCTGGAATCGCCGCCGACAACGCGGCGTTGCCCCGTCGAAAAGCGTCGAAGACGGATCCGGCACCGGTGGCGCCGTTCTCGCCGACCAGCATCTCGGGTTCGATTCCCATGCCCGTGTCGGCGACGGTCACGGCGACGAACTCTTTTATCCCGTCCCGACCCCGGTTTGACGCGGCGTCCCGCCCCCGGCCCGGGGACGCTTCCTCTACCTCCGGTTGCACGGAAACGGTCACGCTATTGGGACCGTCAGTGTACTTGATCGCGTTCTCGAGCAGGTTTCCGACGCAATCCTTCAGGTCGGTGGAATCGATGCGGGCGCGCAGGTCCACACCCTGCGGCACGTGACATTCGAGCGTAAGGCCCTTCTCTTCCGCAAGCGGGAGTTGCTTCCGGCTCAACTCCTGGACGACGGCACCAACGTCAACCGGCGCACCCCCGTGACGACGAGGGTCGGCCTGTTGCACGCGGGCGAGCGTCAGCAACTCATGCACGTGGGCGACGCCGTCACGACAGCGCCGGACGATCTTGTCGCACGTCGAGTGCAGGGCGCCTTCCGGGACCACCTCGTCGCGAATCAGGCCAGCCAAGGTCTGGATTATGGCCAGCGGACTCTTGAGTTGGTGGGCCGCCGTCTGCATGAAGCGCGCCCGGCGCTGCTGCAGGTCAGCGATGGCTTGTTGTGAGCGTTGCAGAGTCTCGTTGGTGCGTCGCAACTGAGCCTCGCGCTCGTCCAGGCGTTGGGCAATATTCAGCGTAAAGTACAACGTTCCGAAAACACCGCAGGCCAGCACCCCGATTGCAACGGCGACGAACTGCGACTGTTCAAACCACCCGGCCTGTGCCAGGGTCGGCAGGAAGGCGTAATGTGGTTGAATCCAACCGACGAGTTCACCGATCCCCAGACCCGCATACAGTATGATTGCCCACACACCCTGGAGCAGGACGTGGCTTGCCTTCAGGAGCAAGGACCCGATGGCCATGTGGAAGAGGTAGAATATCGCCATCGGGCTTTCGACGCCGCCGGTGCAACGCAGGATCAAGGTTAACAGCAGCAGGTCGATGCCCACTTGGGCGTTCGCGTACAACAACGCATGCGGGAACGCGGACAGATCATGCTGGCCCGAGTCGCGGAGTTGTCGGGTCAGCAGGCGGGACAAGATCATCCAGCCGACATTGATGATGGCCAGCGCCACGATCACCAGGACCAATAAGCTAACACCGGGGCGCTTCACCGAAAACACGCCGCGTTCGATGGCCAGCGCCGCGAACGCCGCGGCCACGAGGCACCAGCGCAAGCGAATGAACCAGTGCAACCGGAGCATCGACGCCAGTGCTCCGACCCGGTAGGGTTCGCCTACGAGCCGCGAATCAACCGCGGTGGAGTTGTCTGCCCCGGGCAGATGGTCCACGGTTCTACTCCTGCGACTGCTCGCCGAGCACCTTCGCCACCGTTTCCCGCAGTTTGGCCGCGTCGAGCGGTTTTTCGAGGAACGCCTCCGCCTGCACATACTGCGAGCCCAGTTCCTTGGCGAAGTCCATCCCCATGGTCTCGCCGATCGCCGAGATCATGATGATCGGAATCTTCGCCAGGGCCTCATCCTGCTTGATGTCGTACGACACGTGGAACCCCTCCGAAGGTGACGAAAGCATGATGTCCAGCAGAATCAGATCAGGCGGGGTCTGCCGGACGGTCTCCAGACCCTCCGGACCGGTCGAGCAGCAGGTGATCCGGAAGCCTTGCGGTTCCAGGATCATCTTGATCACTTCGTGCATGTCCGGGTCATCTTCAATCAGTACGATGTGCTTGCCTTCGGCGCTCATGTTCGCTTCTCCGTGTTGTGCGGACTCAATCCCTGACCTGCGGCAGACCGGGACGCCGCGCGTCGTCCATTGTCAGCAGATTCGCGGCAGTTCCTCCCCATACGGGCGTTGTACGATCCGTCGTCCGCCCGCCCGCGTCCGCAACTCGACCAGGGGAGGTCGCGCCCGGGTAATCTCACCTATGCAAACGGCGTGCCGACCGAGTGGATGGCTGCGGAAGGCGGCCAAGGCCACACTGACCGACTCCCGGGAGACCACACAAACCACCTTGCCCTCGTTGGCTACTGTGAGTGGGTCCAGACCCAGCATTTCCGCTGCGTTACGGGCTGCCGGGCTGATCGGAACCCGACGCTCGTCGATCTCGATGCTCACGCCGGTTGACTCGCTGAGGTCCGCCAGTACCTCCGCCAGCCCCCCTCGAGTGGCGTCACGCAGGAACTTGACATCCGCCCCGGAATCCAACACCGCGGCAATGAGCGAATTTAGCGGGGCCGCGTCGGAACGCAGAACCGATTCGAATCCGAGCTCGTTCCGCAGGGCCATGATGGCGAGCCCGTGCTCCGCGATCGGGCCGTTTATCAGCACCGCATCCGCCGGTTCGACCCGCTGGATGTCGAGCTCGATCCCCGGTCTCAGACGGCCTACGCCGGCGGTGTTGATGAATAGTCCGTGGGCAACTGGGTGATTCCCCTCTCCAGTGCTCCGGCGCTCGATGACCTTGGTATCGCCGGTGACCACCGGAACCCCGGCTTCCGCCGCGGTCGCACCGACGGAGGCCATCACCCGATCCACCACCTCGAGGGGCAGCCCTTCCTCCAGAATCAGCCCCAGGCTCAGGGCTAGCGGAATGGCCCCCATCACCGCTAAATCGTTCACCGTACCGGCGACGGCCAGACGTCCAATATCCCCACCGGGAAACACCAGGGGCGTTACGACGTATGAATCCGTGGTGAAGACCAGTTGCCCCCGCGGATCGGGAAGCAGCGCCCCGTCGGTCAGCGGAGCGAGCTGCGCGTTGTTCACCGGAGGGATGATGTGGTCCCGGATCAAACGGCGCATCATCTCGCCCCCACCCCCGTGGGCCAGCAGGACCCGTGCGCCGTCGTGCTCCGGCTTCTCCCTGACGTTCACCAGCCCACCTCCCTCACCGCGCTCACGGAGCGATCCGGCAGGTCTCGCTCGTACTTGTACCAGGCCGCACAGGTTCCCTCGCTGCTGACCATGCACGGGCCAATCGGCGAGAGAGGGGTGCACTCCTTGCCGAAAAGAGGGCACTGCCAGGGCTGAACCTTGCCTTGGATCATTTCGCCGCAACGGCACTCGGCGTGGTCCTCATCTTCGCCGATGACCACCTCGAACCGCCGCACCGCGTCGAAGTGTTCATAGGGCGGGGCAAGCTCCTGCCCGCTCTGCGGGATCGTGCCTAGTTGGCGCCAAACGGTATCCGCGACAACGAACACGCGATTCACCAGCTCCTGAGCTACCGTGTTCCCCTCGGCGCTGACGACTGCCGAGTAGACATTCTCCAGTGTGGCCCGCCCCTGTGCAAGCTGCCGGGTCAGGTGGACCAGCCCGGAGAGGATCTGATCGGCTTCGAAGCCCGCCACTACGCAGGGCTTGGCGTGCCGCTCCACGATCGGCTGATAGGCATTGGCGCCAATGATGACACTGACGTGTCCGGGGCAAAGGAAGCCGTCCAACCCCGGTCCGTCGGGATCGCTCGTCTCCAGCAGCGCCAACATCGCGGGCACGACCAGCTTGTGACAGATTAGCGCACTGAAGTTCTCGACGCCGTCGCGGTCAGCTTCCAGAATAGTGGCGGCGGTCGCCGGGGCCGTCGTCTCAAACCCGACGGCCAGGAAAACCACCTCGCAATCGGGGTGTACGCGGGCCATCTGCAACGCCGCCCGCGCAGAATTGACCACCTGAATCCGGGCGCCGGTGGCACGGAGACGCTCCAAGCTCCCCGAGCGCCCCGGCACACGCATCATGTCGCCGTAAGTTGCCACCATGACGCCGCTTCGCCCGGCGATGTCGAGGGCGGCATCGATGTACCTCTGGGCGGTCACGCAAACCGGACAGCCGGGCCCGCTCACCAGCCGCAGGTTGTTCGGCAATAGCGCGCGGATGCCGTTACGAAAAACCGACATCGTATGCGTGCCGCACACCTCCATAAACTGCACCCGACGCCCGATTCGCTCGCACAAGGCGTGAAGCTCGGTACGTAGCGTGGGGATCTTCCCATTCACGGGCTTGCCGCTCCCCTTGTGTCGGAAGAAGCCGCTTCATTCCCACCTGCGAAGTCGTCGCCATACGCCGCGCGAAGATACTCCCACGTTTCCAGGGCATCTGCCTGGTCCAGTTGCGTAATCGCGAACCCCGCGTGGATAAGCACCCAGTCTCCCACCCTGGTCTCCGGCGTGAGCACCGTGCTGATCCGCAAGCGATTACCCTGAAGGTCTACGACGGCCTCCTCGCCGGAATGCTCCATGATTTGCCCGGGCACCGCCAGACACATGCACCTAGATCTCCCTGGTTCCGTTCCCCGCCGGTCCTGTAGTCTGGTACCATGCAGCCACCGCCGCCTGCCCTAGTGACAAGCCGCCGTCACCGCAGGGCACCTGTCGGTTATACAGCGCCCGCAGACCGCGGGCCTCCAGGAGGTTCACCACCCGAGCGAGCAACCTGCGATTGCAGAAGCAGCCACCGGATAGCGCGACCGTTCGGGCCCGGGTGAGGTCACCGGCCAGCGCGGCGCTGTCGGCCAACATGCGGGCGATCGTTTCGTGGAACCGCACCGCGATCCGCTCAACCGACTCGCCCCCGCGTATCGCTTCGTTGATCTCGAGGAGCGCCGGGCTCACGGACATTACCAAGTGCCCGTCCCGCTCCGTCACGGCATAAGTATATGGGTCGGCGGACAACTCGCCTGCGGCGGCTTCAAGAGCTATGGCCGCTTCCGCCTCGTGCCGGTTGCGATCGCAGAGCCCGGTAAGGAAGCTGACCGCGTCGAACACACGTCCCAGGCTCGAAGTGAGCGGGGCGTTCACTCCGGACGCGGCTTGCCTCTCGAAAACGTCCAAGGCCGCCGGAGCAACGCCGTCGAACGCCGCACCCGTTTGCCCCGCCCAGTCCGGTCCGAGTGCCTGCCGCAACAAGGCCGCCGCGGGGCGCCACGTCTCCATGGTGGCGGCGTCCCCGCCAACCAGCCGAAAGTACTCCAATTGCCCTACGCGATCGAACACGCCTCTCTCGCACCGCAGGATCTCACAGCCCCAGATCGCGCCGTCGGTGCCGTATCCGGTTCCGTCACAAGCCAGGCCGATCACCGGTCCCAACTCACCCCATTCCGCCATAACGCTCGCAATATGAGCATGATGATGTTGCACACCCACGACCGGAATGCCCAGGCTGCGAGCATATTGAGACGAGAGATATTGTGGGTGGAGATCGTGCGCGACGAGCCTCGGCCTAAGGCCGAAAAGTTCTTCCAGCCGTTTGATCGCCCGGACGAAGCTCCGGTAGGTTTCCACCTGGGACAGATCACCGAGGTGCTCACCTACTATCGCTTCACCGGCGCTGAACAGACACACCGTGGATTTCAGGTCCCCACCAACCGCGAGGACCGTGTCCGCACGGCCAAGCCTGGGAATGCCTTCGCCAATCTGGTCGAGCCGGAGCGGGCGCGGTGCGTACCCGCGGGCCCGGCGGATCGGTACGACGTCGCCCCGAAAAGTGTGGACCAGCGAATCGTCAATAGGCCGGAAGATTTCACGATTATGCGTCAGAAACGCGTCCGCGGCCGACCCCAAGATGTCGAACGCTTCCTGATCCTCGTAGGTCAACGGCTGACCCGACAGGTTGGCCGAGGTCATCACCAGTGGTCCCAGGCCTTCGGCAAAGAGCAAATGATGGACTGGAGCATAGGGCAGCATCACTCCAAAGTCCTTGCAAGCGGGAGCCACTGAGGCTGCCAAGCTATGCTCGGCGCGCTTGGCGGCGAGCACGATTGGTGCGGCGGACGACGTCATCGCCGCCACGTCGGCAGCCGTCAGAACGCAAATTCGTTGAGCAGCTTCGATGTCCGGCACCATGACAGCCAATGGCTTGCCATCGCGAATCTTTCGCCGGCGGAGTTCGGCAACCACCGAGTCGACATCGGCGCGGCAGGCCAGGTGGTATCCACCAATACCTTTGATGGCCACGATCCGTCCTGCCGCCAACATGCGGGCGGTCTCACGGATCGGATCTCCCTCGATGGTGGACCGATCCGGCCGGCAAAGCTCCATGCGGGGGCCGCACACCGGACACGCGTTCGGCTGCGCATGAAAGCGCCGGTGCCCCGGGTCGGCGTACTCCCGTGCGCAAGGCTCGCACATGGTGAATTCGGCCATGGTCGTAGCCGGGCGGTCGTAGGGGACTGTTCGAATGATGGAATAACGCGGACCGCAGTTAGTGCAGTTGATGAAGGCGTAGCGGTGGCGACGGTCGGCCGGGTCAGAGAGTTCCCTGCGACAGTCTTCGCACAAGGCCGCGTCGGGCGTCACCTCCGGGCGCTGGTTCGCGTCTGGGCGTGACCGGGAAATGTGGAACCCGGCGCTGCCGAGCGGCGCGGTGCAGCAACGAGCGATACTCGTAATCCGTGCCAGCGGTGGCAACTTCTGGGTCAGGTCTGCTTCAAACACGCTTAACGCCGCGGACCCACCTTCCACTTCAATGACCGCGCCGTGCCCGTCATTAGCCACGAAGCCCGACAGGCCGTGCGCGCACGCCAAGCGATACACGAAAGGCCGAAAGCCGACCCCTTGAACCTGCCCTCGCAGGTCGAAACGGCGGCGGATCACGTTTTCAACCGAAGCGAGCACCCGCTACCTCCAACCCGAAGGGACTCGACGAACAATCTGAGCGCCACAACGCATCGTAGGTTTCCGATTTCACCCCTCTCTGGGGCCACAAAGTGCAGCCGGGCTTGGTAGTTCGTTCCCTCCCACGCGCGGTCTACATTTGGGTCAGTGTACACCGGCCTTTAGACCACCGCAAACACGTCCGGTGGTACGCCGTCTTCCGGCTCGGCTAACGTTTCTGACGGAGGATCGAGCGAACCATCAGGGCGATGCGGCCGCAGATGAATTCCCGGAATTTGTCGGGCGTGAGTTCGCGGATTCGCAGCATGGGCCCGCTGCAAATCGCCCCGGCAATCGGGCCGGTGGATCGGATTTCGTTGAATGCGATCCCGTTTTCCATCACGGTCCCGTCGAGCTGCACGGAGTAGGATTTCATGCGGAATTCGATGAGCAGCCTGCGGCCTCCCTCGAGGAAATCCGAGGCATCCATGTCCAGCGCGATGCCCTGACCGCCGTATTTTTCCTTGATCTCCTCGAAGACGGGAATCAACTCCTCGCGCAGCTTGCTCCGGAAGACGTCCAGGCGGGTAGGCTGGTCGTTGCCCGAGGTGTCTTGGGCTTGATCTTGACCGGAGCGTTGCTGGTGGACGTTCAACAGCGAATCCAGCTTCTCCTCCGCGGATTTCTCCTGTTGGGGAGCCACCGCCCGCTTCTTCACCAAGCTCTTGTAGCTGCTTCGAATCCTGTCAATGGCCAAGGTGACCCCCTGCAGCGGTCGAATCCGCCGTGACCGGCGACCCGGAACGAAGACCGTCCCTGTATTCCTCGGTCGTCCGTTCCAACCGCTTTAGGGGCGGTCGATCTAGTCTGTAGCGTTGCCCCTTGTGGGCGGCGCACCCCCGTTTTTCGTCACCCACAAGGGGTGACGCTACATTGGGGAGCACCACGAGCGACTAAATCGACAGGCCCTTTAGGGGAGGCCCTGCTCCCGTGCTCCGTGACAGCCGCCCGATAAAGGTCTAATATACATGCTTTGGACATTCGTAAATCGGAGACGGACTATGAAACGATGTAGACTATTGCTCGGCCTGTCGGTCCTACTTATGCCCGTTCCCAAGGGGCTCGCCGCTGCCGCGGCGGAGAAGCCGCTTCCCGAAATCTCCTGGCAAGACGCTGCCGCCCACTATGGAGAGGAGTGCGTGGGGGGCGGCCGGGTGGTTATGACCAAGAACATCGGCAAGATATGCGTCCTGAATTTTCACCGCGATTTCAGCAATCATTTCACTGCGGTGATCAGACGGGAACACTTCGAGCGCTTTGAGCAGCCGCCC
>JAUWNF010000512.1 GCA_030612785.1 Phycisphaerales bacterium | reverse complement strand
CGACCAGATGAGATAATGCGCCGCGAGTCGCCGGTTGTTGGGGTGCTTGACGGCGGACCATAGGAAATCCAGGATCGAAGCATGGTCCAGTTCGGTGGCGCGGCTGCGGAGCCATCCGGGAGGCGGAGCTACAAACCCGGGGGGATCGGGGGGCGAAGAGGGCGAAGACGGACGAACCGTGACCACCTGTCCTGCGTGGTGCACCAGTTGGTCGAATCCCCACCGAACGCCGTTCACGTATCCGATGGATTCCGCGGAGGCGACCTTCCAGTCTTCAGAGGTGTTGCTGCCCTCCGATGATACGATGAGGCATTTCTCGTCGCCCCATCGACTCAGCTCGCCAACAGTGGGCCTGTGTGCGCACACATAAATTGCGCGGTCCGCGAGCCCGGCGCGCAGCGAACAAACGTTCTCGGCGTCAAAGTCCTTGGGGACGACCACAACCTCTCCGACAAACGCGGCCTCGTGGACCCAATTACCGTCAATTCCGATCATCGCAGAAGGGTGACTGCACCTACCCAGGGTGCGATCGCCGGGCGAGACGGGCGAAGAGGGACGAACCATCAACACCTCCCCCTGCCCCGGACGAACCGTGACCACCTGCCCTGCGTGCTGCAACAGTTGGTCGAACCCCCGCCGAACGCAGTTCACGTATGCCATGGATCCCGAGGAGGCGAAGTTCCAGTCTTCAGAGGTGCTGCCGCCCCCCGATGACACGATGAGGCATTCTTCGTCACCCCACCGACTCAGCTCGCCAACGGTAGGTCTATCATCGCACACATAGATTGCGCAATCCGCAAGACCAGCGCGCAGCGAACGGACGTTCTCGACGTTGAAGCCCTTAGGAACGACCACGACCTCTCCCAGGAATGCGGTCTCGAAAACCCAATGACCGTCAATCCCGATCATCGCGGCAGGGGTCCCGTACGTGCCGTCGGTCATCTTCTCCATGATGTTCTCAGCCTTCCTGAGAACCCCGAGCTCTCGCCCAGTTCCGAGGGACAAAAGCACCCGTCGCTCTCGCAGGATTTGGGCACAGGCAGCGCGGACAGCGCTTGGTGTTCCGTCTTTGAGTAACTTGTCGAGGCGATCGTCCAGCCCTTGACACGCTTCCCAGACAGCCTTTAGATGAGGCCGGTGTCGCTGGCGGCACAACCACTCCAAGTTATGCGTGATGCTCGGGTCTTCGTTCATCGTCATGCTCCTGCAGAATCCTCTGCAAACGTTCGCACAGTTCAGGGTTCGCGTCTAGCGCGTTCTGGACTAGCTTGGCGATCCGCTTCGACAACCGCCCTGTTCCCGAACCGGATTCCTCGGCAAGTTCCTTACGTTGCTGGTTCGAGGTTGCTCGGAGGCGTGCAAGCTCCTGTCGCCATTCGCCGTACTGTCTTTCGAATTTCACCTCGTGCTGTTCGCGATCGATCTCGCGGCGCCAGAGCTTCCGGCGCAGTTCTGCTGCGTCGGTGAGAAAGCGGAACGTCGCCAAAGCTTGTTCGCCGCACAAATATAGGGTGTGGCCGGTTTCTCTGCGGACTGCCGGCGCGTGTTTCTTCAGAATGTGCCAGGCGGCGTTTGCAGCGACTCCCGAGATAGCCCCAATGAGCATTGCCGTGGCGATGTCTTCGTAGTGCGGATCGTCCGTTGGTCGGCGCGCCTCGCCGTAGAAGTCCACCAGCTTCGCTACATCGCCTTCGAGTTGACGGAAGCAGACATGAAGAAGAAGGCGCTGTGTGCCCACACCTATGAAGCGTCCCTCCTTCAATCGTTTCTGGAAGTCATCAAGGTCGAGCTCTTCTAGGAGAGTATGGGCGATCGCACAAGCGTTATCCTCGAACGCGTCAAAGATACGAAGCTCTAACGGCAGTGACATCTGCAGCACCCTGAGCTGAGATCGCAGGACTAGGCCACTCGTGGGAATCGCAGAGTACCACACCGACTACATTAACGTCAAGAGCGAACTGGGACTCAAAGGGAGTCAGGCTTGCTTATTGGCCGCTTCTCGTCTTCTTGGGCTCTTCTTCGGTCGCAAGGGAGCGCGCAAGCCCGACTCCAACTTCGAAGGTGAGCGTGAATGGAATCCTCGCTCGCTTGGAGGGGTCAGGGCAACTCGAGCGCTTGGAACGGATCGTTGAGGACCGCTTCGAGAGGGAGAGTCTGCTGGATTCCAGTGGCCATGTCTTTGACCGATACAGTGCCCGAGGTCAGCGTGGCGTCCTCGACGATGATGACGCGCTGGGCGTTCTTGTCGTTGGCCTGCTTGAACTGCTTGCCGATGGCCTGCCGCCGATAGGAATAGGCCGCCGCGATGTTCCTGCGGCGCAGCTCGGCAGTGATGCTCAAGACTCGTTTGAAATACTCAGGGTTCCGGGGATCGGCGTCGATCACGAAGACGGCGGTGCCCGGCTGGAGATCGGGCAGCAGGCCGAACTCTTCGAGCATGTCCTTGAGCACCACGTCGCCCATACCGAAGCCGGTTCCGGACATGGGCGGCCCCCCTACCGTGGTGAGTAGCTCTCCGTAGCGCCCGCCGCCCAGGATGGCCCGCGGCACACCCGACTTGCTGAAGGCCTCGAACACCGGCCCGGTGTAGTAGGCCAACCCGCGGACCACGCCCATGTCAAAAGTGCAGTACGGAGCTACGCCCATGTCATCGAGCAACTCGAACAATCGCTTCAGGTCGGCGACCTCTTGATTACCCGCGAGGTCCTCCCCCACCATCTCCCCCACCGCAACGATGCCTTCAGGACCTTTCGCGTCGCCGAGTCTGAGCAGCAGCTCCGTTTGGGCCGCGGAGACGCCAAGCGCGGCAATGATCTTGCGAAACTCTTCGGCGGCGAGCTTGTCACGCTTGTCGAGAGCGGCGTAGACGCCGTCGAGTTGGGCGGGGGCGAAGCCGTTGGCCTGTAGCAGTGCCGCCAGCACCGAGCGCGAACTGATTTTCATAACCACGTGCTCGGGAGTGAGGCCAAGTTCGCGGAAGAAATCGACGGCTACGAAAATACACTCGGCGTCGGCGAGCACGTCGTCTTCACCGAGGATGTCGATGTTCCACTGGAAGAACTCGCGCAGGCGTCCGCGTTGCGGGCGTTCCGCACGGCACATGCGCGGCACCGAGTACCACTTGATCGGCTTGCGGAGCGTATTGGCTCGGGCGGCGACCATGCGGGCCAGCGTGGGGGTCATTTCCGCGCGGATGGCCATCTCGCGCCCGCCCCGGTCCTGAAAATGGAACAATTGTCCTACGATTTCCTCGCCGCTCTTGACGCGGAAGAGGTCGAGTTCCTCCATGA
>JAUWNF010000689.1 GCA_030612785.1 Phycisphaerales bacterium | reverse complement strand
GCCGCGAGTGCTCTCCAACCTGGACGCGAGAATCCGCCGGAGACTGCGTATGTACATCTGGCGGCAGTGGCAGAACGGACCGAACCGCTTCAAGGAACTGCGCCGACGCGGCGTTCCCAAGTTCCGCGCGGCGGTGGCGGCCGGCTCACCGACAGGATTCTGGCGCATGTCGCGTCATCCTGCGGTTCAGCAAGCCCTGCGGAACGACTATTTCGACTCGATCGGCCTTCCGAGAGTGGCTGCGTCTTCGGACGCTTAACCTGGTCGAACCGCCGTGGTACGGACCCGTATGCCCGGTGGTGTGGGAGGGGCGGAGCCGCGAGGCTCCCCCCTATCCCGATCAATCAGGAGTTGCGCCCCGGCTCCAGGATTTGCGTATAGATTTCCATGCACCTGCGGGCGGCCGATTCCCAACTCAGCCGCCGCAGGTCCAGGCGACCGTGGGCCTTTAGCGCCGCTTGCAGGGGAGGGTTTCTCAAAACGGCAAGGATGCGATTAGCCATCTTTTCGACGTTCCAGAAATCAACCTTGATGGCGTGCTTGAGCACTTCGGCGGCGCCCGACTGTTTGGAGACCAGCACAGGCACGTCATAGCTCAGCGCCTCCAGGGCGGCGATGCCGAACGGCTCGGAGACCGAGGGCATCACGTACAGATCAGCCATGCGAAACGCACGTTCCACGTCGTCGCCTTGCAGGAAACCCGTGAAAACCACTTTGTCGCCGATGCCTAATTCGGTCGCACGGGCGATGGTGTGACGAATCATGTCACCACTTCCGGCGACGATGAAACGCACGTTGGGTTCGGACTCCAGCACGCGCTGGGCCGCCCGCAGAAAGTAGTCCGGGCCTTTTTGCGCGGTCACCCGACCGAGGAACAGCACGATCTTCTCATCGCGGCTGATGGGCGGGATCTTCAAATCAGGTGTTGGTCCGGTCGAATGCGTGGCGTTGTAGACCACGTGAACGTTGGCGGGGGCGATACCGTAGCGTTTCACGATGATGTTTTTGGTCAGTTGGCTGACGGCGATCACCGCATCGGCGGCACGCATGCCACGCCGTTCGATTTGGAAAATCCGCTGGTTGAGCGAGTCGCCGCAACGGTCGAACTCCGTGGAGTGCACGTGGACCACCAGGGGCTTGCCGGTGGTCATGGCGACGGCCACCCCGGTCGGGAACGTCATCCAGTCGTGGGCGTGGATCACGTTGAACGGTTCGCGCCCGGCCATTTCCAGCACCAACCGCGCGTAGCGCTCGACCTCGGCAAACAGATCCCCACTGTAGAGCGCGTCGCTGTGCGGTACGTCGTTGTCCCGGCGCTCTTCGCCGAGCCCGGTGGCCAGCGCGCTGCGCACCTCCGGGCGGAGGTACGGCGCCAGCGCCGCCCCGAGCGCCCAGAAGCGCACCCGCTCGAACTCCGACCGGCGGTAGATGCTTACCGGCTCGGCGGCCTGAAAATCATCGGATACCTGCGGAGCGTCCGCAGTGTAGGCAGCATCCACCGGGCGGGGGAGCACAAACGAGACTTCGGTGCCTAAATCGTTCAGCGCGCGGGTCAGACCGTAACACGCGGTCCCCAACCCGCCGGAAATGAACGGGGGGAATTCCCATCCCAGCATCAAAACGCGCATGACAACTCAGTCTCGCTTCTTTCCAAACGGAAGCGCATGCCGGGCCTGCGACGACCTATCGACGTCCCGGCGCGCCGGGATTCACCGTACCACCTTCTGGGGCAAGTTCCTCGGCCGGCGAGACGCCCGCCGCTACTGAACTAGCAGCGTCTGGAAGTCCTCCAAGGTGTGGTCGCCGGTGAGCATTCGGCCGTTGACGAAGAAGGTAGGCGTTTCCACAACGCCGAGACGGGTTCCCGAATCCACGT
>JAUWNF010000084.1 GCA_030612785.1 Phycisphaerales bacterium | reverse complement strand
GGGCGGGATTTGCCCGAAGAAACGTAAGCCCTGAAAGGGCGAAATAAAGCTATGCCGCCCTTTCAGGGCTCATGTTTGTCTCGGTCACGAGAACCCAGGGCGTTGCCCTGGGCTGATCTATGGCGCCCCGTTGGGGCTGATACGTTGGCAACACAGTCACGCGGGGGGCTGCATTAGCCCGCCGATTCTGTCATGGACCCGTGTCATCGCGGGGTATTGAGGTCCACCTCGCGTGGCGCGGTGATCTTCGTTCCCTACGAGATCGGGTGAGGACGCACCGGCGTGTTTGTCTGAAGTCCCCGCCCATACCATCCGAGAATAAGTAGGGGCCGTCGTTGGTCGTTACTAACGCTCGCCCGATAAGCGGGAAGGGAGGCTCATGGAATGAAACCTTCCAGCGTCCCTATGGATCAGGTAGTCACCGGACAGCAGTTGCTCTGATCCGACGATTCCATGGCAGGACCCAGAATAAGAACGCTCATCGTTGACGATAGTCCGTTCGTCAGGACGATTCTGCGCACCGCGCTTTCGCAACATCCGCAGATTGAAGTGGTTGGTTTCGCGGGTGACGGGGTCGAGGCGCTAAAGAAAATCGCCTCCCTCAAGCCTGACGTGGTTACCCTTGATGTGGAGATGCCGAAGCTGAACGGCATCGGGGTGCTGGAACGGGTGGTCGGCAAAGCCCCTGTCGGCTTCGTCATGGTCTCCACGCTCACGCAGGCCGGTGCCAGGGTCACCTTCGAGGCTCTGCAGAAGGGGGCCTTCGACTACGGGGCTAAGCCGAAGACCGGCGGGTTCGCCGGTCTGCCGCAGTTCCGCGCGCGTCTCCACGAGAGCGTGCTGGGCGCGGCTCGGGCCAAGGGCCGTCGCCGGCGTCCGACCGCCCCCACAAGTTGCAGTACGGCTCCGTCGCTTCCCCCGAACCTTCAGCGGGGATGGGTGGTGGTCATCGGCATCAGTTGCGGCGGCCCACCGACGTTGACCGAGATGCTTCCTACGTTCCCCAGGGACTTCGTGCCCATTCTGATAACCCAGCACATGCCGGCCCAATTCACCGCCTCGTTTGCCAAGCACCTGGACGACGCTTGCAGCATGACCGTGCGCGAAGCCGTCCATCTCGACCGCCCCAAACCCGGCACCATCTTGGTCGCCCCGGGCGGAAAGCACATGAAAGTCGTTCGCCAGGGCGCCAATTTGTTCGTGCATATCGAGGCCGGCCCCAAGGTCTCCCTGCATCGCCCCTCGGTGGACGTGCTGTTCGAATCGGCAGCACGCAGTTGCGGAGCTCGGGCCGTTGGGATCATCATGACCGGCATGGGAAGTGATGGAGCCGCTGGTATCACCAAGATGAGGCAGGCCGGTGCCTGGACCATCGCCCAGGATGAGCCCACCAGCGTGGTCTACGGCATGCCGAAAGAGGCCGTCAAATCCGAGGGCATCGATCACGTCCTCCCACTCCAGAAGATCCCCTACGCCGTCGCCAAGCTTATGCAACGCGGTGTCAAACCCTCGCCGGCAACGGCATGACGGAAGCGCACGGCGATCCCGGCGCGCTGAACTCCGGCTTGGAAACGGCGTGCGTTTCCCTACAGCACCTTCGGCGAAAGCCACGTTTGCAGCCCTATCAGAAGCACCAGTGCGGCGCCGGCGGCCAGAGAGCCCTGCAGCAACTTGGCGGGGAGGTTCACCGGCCAACGATCCACGCGGCATGACGCGACCTCGAGGTGGTCCGGGTTGATCACGTCCATGCGCCTGGCGGCCAGGTCGTTCAGGCGGGTTTCGATCTGCCCCAGGTCCGCCCGGATACTTTTGGCCCGTTCCTCGTAGACACCGGCCACCGTTTGGGATTGCCGATAGTTGTGCAATGCGGGGGTGTGTTCGCTGACCCGCTCCTGCACGGCCCAGGCCGCTTCCATCGAGGCGTCCAGCGCCTCGCGAAGCTCGTCGATCTCTCGTTTCAGCGCGGCGACGCGCCCGGTGCGCTGCGTACGCAAGTTCTCCAAGGCCCGGCGCGCCAAGCAACCTTCGATCTGCGCAAGGCGTTTGCGGCTCCGATGCCGCAAGCCCTTGGCGGACTTCAGGGCCGCATCGAGGCGGAAGTTGTTGGAAGGCTTGACGTCCGCCGCGGTGAATTCAAACCGGTGGTGCGCCGTCTGCAATGCGTGAAACGCCCGCACCAGCGACGAAGCAAGTTCATGGTACTGGGCCGCTGCCGCTGCTGCCGCCGAAGCCAACCGCACCTGCTCGCGAATCGCTCCTAGCGGGACGGATGACCGAAAGATGAATCCGCTCACCGCGTCCTCGACCGCACCCTGAACGTCGAGCACCTCCGCCCGCTGCAAGTCGTCTTGGAGCGTGTCCAGACGATCGAATTCCGCAGTCCATGCCTGTGCGAATTCCCTGAGCAGCGCATGATAGTCTATAGCGAATTGCCCGACCCGCTCCACTGTGCGGCGCAGCTCGAGGTCCGCCGACCGCGCTTCCGTGCCCGAGCACAGGGCTTCCAACTCTCCGGCCGACGTGCCCAATTCATGAAGAATGGGTGACGTCGCCTCCCGAACTTTGAGCAGTTGATGTCTCAACTCGGCGAGTTGAACGCGAAGGGCTTTGAGGTCTTGTTGGGCTTCGACGTCGGCCCGGATCGTCCGGGCCCGTGTTTCGGGATCGACGACGGCGCGCTCCGGGAGGGGGGCGTCGAGGATGGCGGCCAATTGTGCCTCGGCGGTCCGCACGCGCGCCCGGTTCTGCTCGTAGGCGCTGCGCCGGGCGGATAGCCGTCCGCGCAGCTCGGTATCGATCGCTTCGCAGTCATCGCGGGGAAGGGAGGATTCGATGCGCTGCACGTCGCCGGTTAGCGTGAGGAGTTCATCCTGCAGGCGTTTGCGGAACTCCGCGAGTACAACTTCGTCAGGCCCCGGTTGCGTGCGGGCACGCTCGACCAGCGCGCGGATCTGATCCACGAAGCCCCCGGTCAACTGGGTGAGTGCCGCGCGGGCCTGCTCGGGGTCCGGCGACGCAAGGGTCACACTCAGCGATCGTGCCTCCGCATCGAGCTCGACCCGCCATGGCGCCGCCGAGGCGCCGAGGGACTTCCAGGTATGGTCGAGCAAGTCCCGCCGCAGGCCATCCAGTTCCGCCGCCGCCACGTTCGTGTTGGTGACCACCAAGTCCACCGACGCTCGGTACTCGAACCCGCCCGCGAGAAAACCGGCGACCCCCACCGTGCCGGCTATCAGTATGCTGATGATCCACTGGGCCACGCGGCGGTGGGGCTTGCGCCGCGGGATGGAGGTGGTCCTGCCGGGCCCGGGCGGCGGACCGAGCCCCGGGGCATCAGCGATGGCCGCCCCGGGGGCAGGCGTAGGACGGCGATCCGGTGCGCCGGCGCGTCGGCTTCGTTCAAACTCGCGTGATGCCGTTCGGGACACGGGATTAGGGTCCTGCCATGAGGGTTTCTATCGAGGTCAGATCCTCAGGGTCCAAGGTCCAGCCGACCGCACCCGCGTTCTCAACTATTTGAGAGGGGCGCTCGGCCCCGACTACCGCGGAGGTTACGCCGGGATGCCGGATGACCCAGTGAATGGCCAGTTGCGCCACGGTCTTGCCGTAGTTTACGGCGATTCTGGCAAGCTTGGCCACACGCTCGAGGTTGCGGCGATAACGGGCCCCAATGAACTCCGGGTCGGCGGCACGGACTCCCATAATCCGGCTGTCCTCGGTGAGCTTTCCGGTCAGCAGTCCCCTGGCTAGAGTGTCGCACGCCAGAGCAGCGATATTATGCTCGGCGCAAAATGGCAACAAGTCCTCCGCCGCGCGCCGCTGGAGCAACGAGAACGTGGGTTGCAGACTATGGACCGGTCCGAATTCCATGGCGGCGGCCACTTGCTCGCAACTGTAGTTCGATAGCCCCAGCGCCCGGATCTTGCCCTGCTCCAGCAGCAGCCTCAGGGCCAGCATCGTCTCGGAAATCGGCGTCTGGGGATCAGGCCAGTGACATTGGTAGACGTCGATGTAATCGGTCCGTAGCCGCCGGAGGCTGGCCTCGCACTCCCGGATGATGCGCTCGCGGGTCAAGTAGCGCTCGCCGAGAGTGTAGGACTTGTCCGACGGAAGGAGCCCACACTTGGTGGCCACCAACACCGATTCCCTGCGCTCGTGGATGACCTTGCCGACGATCTCCTCCGCGTGGCCGGCGCCGTAGCTTGGGGCAGTGTCGATGAGATTTACGCCCAGGTCCAGCGCCCGTTCGAGCGTGGCGATGGATTCGTTGTCATCCACGCGCCCCCAGGCACTTGCGTCCCCGCCCATGGTCCATGTGCCCACAGACATGACCGAGACCTCCAACAGGCTCGTGCCTAGTTTTCGACGTTCCATGGCCGGGCTACCCTCGCGAGGGACGCTTTGGCACCAGCGCGCCGGTGGCGCACATTCAGGCCGGCCCAGTCTATCGCCCGTCCCCGGCCCGCTCAATGGCTGTCGGGGGGCGTGCCGGCGAATCCGGCGGGGCTTGACCGGACGTGGTCCGCGGCCGCGGCTTAAAGTGTGGCTGGATTGGGCGGGTGGCCGAGCGCGGCTGAACGGTTTCCCGTCGCTTGCGCTTCGGGCTCGGATCAGCGGGAACGGTTTCCCGTCGCTTGCGCTTCGGGCTCGGATCAGCGGGCGTCTGATACCACAAAAAATGGCCACACCCGGCCCGGTTAGGGAGGGCAGTTTTGCGTTTGACAAGGGCGGCGCGATGCTTATACTTGCGAGGCTCGGAGTGCGGGTGGGCTATGGTCGGCCCGTAACCCCATGAGAGAAAGATAGTTGGAGTTTCCGCTTCGTCCTCCAGGCGACGTCAGTGGGTGAGGCGTGCCGCTCGTCCGGCGAGCGAGGTGTTGCCTCTCTGGGCCGAAGGACAGGACGCTTCCAGAACGTGTACCACGCTTCTGTAGCTCAGTTGGTAGAGTGCGTCCTTGGTAAGGACGAGGTCATGGGTTCGAGTCCCATCAGAAGCTTTGTACAGTGTGAGCGAGCTTTCGCGTTGGGATGAGCGAGTGTCAGCCAATTGGCAGTCGCGGTGCCGTGGGGTGAGTCGCCCGGCAGGACATGAAAGACGAATGTGGTGCGGATTACAGTGGCGAGTGGAACTCTTTGCAGGCCCGCCCGAGGTGAAATGAACAGGGTGGGCAAGGGTAGACAACTGGAGGATAGTTACTGATGGCTAAGGAGATTTTCGAGCGGACCAAGCCTCACGTGAACGTGGGCACGATCGGGCACGTGGACCACGGCAAGACCGCATTGACTTCGGCGATTACCATGGTTCAGGGGGCCAAGGGTCTGGCCAAGGCGAGGAGCTACGATGACGTGGCCAAGGCTTCCGAAAGCCAAGGACGTCGGGACGCGACCAAGATTCTGACGATTGCGACTTCGCACGTCGAGTATTCGACGGAGAATCGTCATTATGCTCACATCGACTGCCCGGGTCACGCGGACTACGTCAAGAACATGATTACCGGCGCGGCTCAGATGGACGGGGCGATTCTCGTGGTGTCCGCGGCGGACGGCCCGATGCCGCAGACGCGCGAGCACATCCTGCTGGCCCGGCAGGTCAACGTGCCGGCGCTAGTTGTCTTCCTAAACAAGATTGATCTGGTGGATGACCCGGAGTTGCTGGAACTAGTCGAACTCGAGGTTCGCGAGTTGCTCAGTAAATACGAGTTCCCCGGAGACGATACGCCGGTTATCTACGGGGCCGCGCTGGCTGCGATGGAGCATCCGGAAGACCCGGAAAAGACCAAGTGCATCACCGAACTGATGGACGCGATCGACACCTTCATCCCCGAGCCGACGCGCGAGGTGGACAAGGATTTCCTGCTGTCGGTCGAGGATGTTTTCAGCATCAAGGGACGCGGAACCGTCGCCACCGGGCGTATCGAGCGCGGGGTGGTCCACGTTGGAGACGCCGTGGAGATCGTTGGGTTGCGGGACACGGAGAAGACCACCGTCACCGGCGTGGAGATGTTCAATAAGACGCTCGAGGAGGGACAGGCCGGTGACAACGTCGGCTGTCTGCTCCGCGGCGTCGAGAAAGATGGTATCGAGCGCGGGCAGGTACTGGCCAAGCCCGGGACGATCACGCCGCACACCAAGTTCGAGGCAGAGGTCTACGTGCTGAAGAAGGAGGAGGGTGGGCGTCACACGCCGTTCTTCAACGGCTATCGGCCGCAGCTTTACTTCCGGACCACGGACGTGACCGGCGCTTTGCAGCTCCTGGGTGGGGCGGAGATGTGCGTACCCGGCGATAACATCACGCTGGAAGTCGAGTTGGGCAAGCCCATCGCGATGGAGCAGGGTCTGCGCTTCGCCGTGCGCGAAGGCGGCCGGACGGTGGGCTCCGGCGTGGTGGCCAAGGTGCTGGAGTAGGGTGTTCAGGTTGGTCTAACCATCGGCGTCCGGTCCCGGTCGACGGTGGATGAGGATGGACTTCACCGATGGCGAAAGCGGCGAAACGAGAGTACGTCTGGCTCCAGTGCAAAGAGTGCGGAGCGCTCAACTACCGCACTTCGGTGAATGTCATGGGGGGCGTACCGAAATTCGAACTCAAGAAGTTCTGCAAGCGGACCCGCACCCGCACAGTGCACAAGATCAAGCGCAAGTAGGCGCCGCGGGCGGCGCTGCCGTGATTTGGAGGAGCGTAGCTCAATTGGCAGAGCACCGGTTTCCAAAACCGGCGGTTGGGGGTTCAAGTCCCTCCGCTCCTGCTTGAGATTCTTGGAGCGGCGGCGAGGTTGATGCCGCAGACGGTGGACGGTACCGGCCATGCCCTGGTGCCGAGTGTGCCAGGCCCCTTCGGGAACAGTTGAAATGGCAAACAGCCAGATAGCGCAGGGGATCAAGACCCCAGAGTCCAAGAAGTCCTTCTTCGAGGTATACAAACGCAATCAGGGAACGTACACCCGGACCGGGACGGCGGTCGGAGCCGGAGTGATCACTCTGGCCGGCGGGGATTTCCTCTACCGGCAGTTGGCGTTCGAGTCGGACGCGCCGTGGACGCTCTGGGCGCAGATCAGCATCCCCCTGGCGGTGTTGGTCATTATGGGGCTGTTGGTCTGGTGGGTGGTGGGGGTGTATCGCAAGAGTTGCGATTTCATGATCGCCACCGAAGGTGAGATGAAGAAGGTGAGCTGGTCCGACCGGAAGGAGTTGATCGGCTCCACCAAGGTGGTGATCCTCTTTACGGTGTTGCTGGCGATGATCCTGTTCATGGTGGACGTCATTTTCATGACCTTCTTCAACTCGATCGGCGTGCTCCGGGGTGCTTCGCCCATGGAGACGTTCTTCGGGCAGTAAGGTTCGAGATCATGACCGAGGAAACCTCTACGGATACGCAGCTCTCGGCTCCCGGGATGAAATGGTACGTGCTGCGCGTGGCCTCCAACAAAGAGGACCAGGTTCGTGAGACCCTGGAGCGGAAGGTCAAGATTGAAGCTCTGGCGGACTACGTGGGGCGGATTCTGGTCCCCACCCTCAAGGAAAAACGGATGAAGGGGGGGAGGATCAAGGTTCATGAGCGCAAGCTGTATCCCGGGTATGTTTTTGTGGAGATGGCCTGCGAGGAGGACGGGGCGGTCAGCGAGCAGGTGTGGTTCATGGTCAAAGAGACCATGGGTGTGGGCGATTTCATTGCCTCCGACGGTAAACCCATCAGCATGCCCGACCACGAGGTGGTGGGGATGCTCGCCGCCTGCGAGAAGGCCGAGGACCAGCCCAGTCTGAGCGGCTTGGACTTCAAAAAGGGCGACGCGGTCAAGGTCATCGACGGTAGCTTCGAGAGCTTCGAAGGAGAGGTGGAATCGGTTGACGATCGCCACGGCATCGTCACGGTGAACCTGACCATCTTTGGGCGGGCGACGCCCGTCGAAGTGGAATACTGGCAGATAGAGAAGGTTGCGTAGGGCGCATTGGCCCCAGGATTTTTGCAGTGGCGAAAAAGAGCAAGGTAATAACAAACGTCATCAAGCTTCAAGCACCCGGTGGACAGGCCACTCCCGCTCCTCCAATCGGTCCCGCGTTGGGGCAGCACGGGGTGAACATCGGGCAGTTCGTTCAGCAGTTCAACGCGCAAACCGGGGCGCTGAACGGCATGCCGGTGACCGTGGTGATCTCCGTATACGCCGATAAATCGTTTACGTTTGAGGTCAAGAGCCCGCCGGCCGCTGTGCTGCTGAAGGACACCGCCAAGGTTGCGAAGGGCAGCGGCGTGCCCAACAAGGAGAAGGTCGGCACGGTCACCGGGGCGCAGATTCGTGAGATCGCGGAGCGCAAGCTTCCCGATCTGAATTGCTCGTCGCTGGACGCCGCCGCGCACATGATTGAGGGGACCGCGAGGTCCATGGGGATCGAGGTGGTCGACTAAGAGCACGCGGAAACGCCGTGCCCGGCGCGTCGAGTTCGAGACTGGTTGAACGGGAGGCACATGCATGCCTGTCAAGAGCGTGAGATACCGTAAGCAATGTGGGATTCGCGGCCTCGCCAAGGATTCGCTGCCGATCACCGAGGCGGTGGACAAAGTCAAGGAAATGGCGGAGGTCAAGAGCAATCGCACCTATAAGAACGGGAAGAAGCGTAAGGATGCCGACCAGACGCTGGAACTGGTGATGCACTTGGGCATCGACCCGAAGCAGGCGGACCAGATGATCCGCGGTTCGCTATCGCTGCCGCACGGGACCGGTACGGTCAAGAAAGTGGTGGCGTTTTGCGAGGGGGAGTTGGCGGAACAGGCCAAGGCGGCCGGCGCGGTCGAAGCCGGGAGCGACGAGTTGATCGCCAAGATCACCGGGGGCTGGATGGACTTCGACGTCTCGGTGGCGCACCCCTCGGTGATGGGCAAGATCGCGAAGCTGGGGCGGCTTCTGGGGCCTCAGGGCAAGATGCCTTCGCCCAAGGCCGGTACGGTGACGCCCGACGTCGCCACCGCGGTGAGAGAATACTCCGCGGGGAGACTGGAATACCGCAACGATTCCGGAGGCAACATTCATCTACCCGTGGGGAAGGCGAGCTTCACGACCGAGTCGCTCACGGAGAATATCGAGGCGGTGGTCAGCCACATCCAGAAGTCCAAACCGGTGGCGGCCAAAGGGACCTTCATGAAGCGGGTTTGCCTTTCGGGGACCTGGACGCCTGCGGTGACCGTGGACGTGGGGTAAGATAACCGGCGCCGGTCGACGAGGCCGGTCCGCCGGCGAACAACCATCGTGAGTAAATCATGAGTAAGCCACTCAAAAGAATGCTGAGCGAGAACCTGCGGCGGTGTTACGAGGGAGTGGACAGCGCCTGCGTGATCGATTTGACTGGGTTGGGCGTACAGAGAACCCAGCAGATTCGGCGCGACCTGAGGCAAAAGAGCATCCGCATGCAGGTGGTGAAGAACAGCATGGCCCGGCTGGCGTTCACCGATGGTCCGCTGGGTCCGCTGGCGGCGGAATTGGAAGGTCCCTGTGCGCTGGTTACCGGCGGCGATTCGATCGTGGAGGTAGCCAAGGCCCTGGTGCAGTGGGCGAGGGAGTTCGCGGAGCTCTCGCTCAAGCAGGCCATGGTGGACGGCGCCACGGAATTGCTGACCGTCCGCGAGTTGTCGAAGATGAAGAGCCGCGTCGAACTGATCGGCGAAGTGGCTATGTTGATTGCGTCGCCCGGCCGGGCGATCGCCGGTTGTCTGCGTTCGCCGCAGAGCAAGATCGCCGGCTGCCTGAAGGCGATGGCGGAGGAAGATGAGGAATAGCACAAGCATTTCGATCGGACTGGTCCCCGTTGTGGGATGAAATGACGCCGCGTCGGCGTTGCCTATCTGGTCGGTGGAGATACTGAGGAGTTGTGAGTGATGGCAGAAGCCCCCGCGAAGGAGTTCTCTCCGGAGACTACCGAGTTGGCTGAGAAGCTGGTCAATCTTTCGGTGAAGGAAGCGCAATCGCTGGTCGATTGCCTCAAGGAAGCCCACGGTATCGAGCCCGCGGGCGGAAGTGCGGTGATGATGGCCCCAGGCGCCGGCGAAGGCGCCGCGGAAGAGGCCGAAGAGCAAACCTCTTTCGACGTTATTCTGGCCGCAATAGGTGACAAGAAGATCCAGGTCATCAAAGCCGTGCGGGCGGCGACCGGTCTGGGACTCAAGGAGGCCAAGGACCTGGTGGACAGCGCTCCCAAGCCGGTCAAAGAGGGAATTCCCAAGGACGAGGCCGACA
>JAUWNF010000202.1 GCA_030612785.1 Phycisphaerales bacterium | reverse complement strand
AGGGAAGTTCGACCGCGAGTACCGTTATGCGGAAGCGTACGTCCGCATGACTACAAGCGACCACTATACCGTGGCGGTGCTCAAGCAATTCAAGGATCGTACGGATTACGCGGTCACCGACCGGCAGATGTTGGCCTTTGCCGCCGGCATGATGGTGCCGCCCGAGTTGAGCGTCACTTCGGTAAAGCGCATGCGGAGCGGAAGCTTGAGCATGGAGACGTTGATCGGCCTCTTGGAACAGTACGAGCCCGGCGTGATCCATCTGTCGTGGCGGAAGCGGATACCTCTGACCCGGGCGCTGCACGATCACCTCAGGACCCACTATTCGTTTCTTTACGCCGATCCGCGGGGTGATCGCTGCTACGTGCGCAGGACCTTGGCCGTCGACCCGGTATCGATTCTGGAACGCGCAACTGAGGAAGTATCCGCGTCCTGGGAAGGGCACTTGAATCTGGGTGTGCAGTTGGCCCGGGTCGGGCGGTCTGCGGACGCGGTGCGGGCCTTGGAAAGTTCTTTGGCGATCAAACCCACCGAGGAGGCGTATCGCGGATTGGGCCAGTCGTTGAAGCGGCTGGGTCGATACCAGGAGGCAGCCGGGGTCTACGAAATCCTGGGGCAGAACTTGAAGCGCATGAAGCGGGAGGACGAAGCCGTCCGTGCCCTGGAGGAAGCCAAGCGCTTGCGCGCCCGGGGCACTCAATAGCCCGTCGGCGCAGCGCAGGAGCAGGAGCGAAAATGAAAGTCCAATCCATAGAATCTCACGCGCAGGTTGAAATGACTCTCGAAGGTGTCCGTGGAGTGAAGATGCGGATGCTGATCGGACCGGATGACGGGGCGCACAACTTCCACATGCGCCACTTCGAGGTCGCCCCCGCCGGAAACACGCCACACCACAGCCACGACTACGAGCACGAGGTCCTCGTGCTCAAGGGTACCGGCGTAGTCGTCAGCGACCAAGGCGAAAGATCGTTCGAGGCAGGCGATGTGATCTTCATCTCCGCCAACGAACGCCACCAGATCATGAACCGGTCGGGCGAACCTCTCGAATTCGTCTGCCTCATTCCGGCTCCGCGGGATAGCTGACGGTGGGTAACCGTGCGCGAATCGGCGCCAACCATCCGCGCAGTGTCATTCTGTCAAATCTTGTGGATCATTGTTCAAAAGGCTGTTCCGACCGCTAATTAACAGGGGCGATGATCGAATACGCTTATAATGCAGTCCGGTTCAGGAACGGGCGTCATCTGGCTGAACCGACATTGCTATTGGCCAAAGGTCCTGTGGTCTTATGTTCACTGCGCAACCGACGTCGTCTGCACTCGGACTTCGCCATGCCGGCACGGTGCTCGTGGCTCCTGGGGTGGTCTTTCGCTGGATCGCCGAGTGCGGGAGGTATGGGTGGGTGCTGGGAGCGCTGATCCTGCTGAACACGCTGATCGGCTGGGCCACGGTGCAGACTGGGCTGATCGACCGCGAGGTTGACCGGCGGACGTACCAAGCCCTCACCGAGCTGGAACGCGAGCAGATCGATCTGCTGAGCCGGGTGGAACTGTCCGAACGACTGGAGAAGATCCGCAAATCGGCGGAGTTCACCAAGCTGATGACCCGCGGCGGCGCGATCCTCGCCGCCCCGGTCGTACTGGTGTCGTCGCTGATGCTGATCGCCGCTCTGCTGTTCGCGGTGGTGGCCCTTGCCGGCAACAAGCCCGAGTACCCGACGTTGATGGCGGTCTGTGTTTACTCCGCGGTGGTCGACGTGCTGGCGGCCGGTCTGCGTCTGGCGATGATGCTGTACTACCGCACGAGCCAGGTGGATACCTCGTTGGGGTTGTTGGTGGCTTCCGCGGAGGAGACCGGAACTCTCAAAACGATCCTCTCGGCGGTCGACCCGTTTCGTGCGTGGTTTTGGGTGCTGGTCGCTCTCGGACTCATGGTGACCGGACAGCTTTCGCGGCGGGCGGCGGTGGTAACGTGCGTGTTGTTCTGGTTGATCGCCACCGGTGTACGCATGATTCCAATGCCCGCTGATATGCCGGCCTGATGAGGCCTCGCCGCGGCGGAAGGATGAGGCGAATGATGAAGAAGGTATTACTGTTGGTCATGGCCGTCGGGCTGGTGGGCGGGGTGTTCGGATTGAACGCGCTGCGCACTGGGGAATCGGGCAAGTCGTTGCTGCACGTTGCACCGGCCGACGCGCTGCCCGTCGTCGTCGTTGAGCCGGAGCGCAGCCGGATCACCCGGACGGTGCAGGCCCCCGGTGAGGTCGAAGCGGTGCTCGAGGTCGAGATCAGCTCAGAGATCGCCGCCAAGATCGAGGAGATGCCCATCGAAGAAGGCGACGCGGCTCAGGCCGGCCAACTGCTTTGCCGGCTCAACGACGACGAGTTTCGGGCGCTGGTCGAGTCGGGCGAGGCGGGGGTGGCGGGGCTTAAGGCGGCCATCCGTCAGACCGAAGCCGACCTGGAAAAGTGCCAACGCGACTGGGCGCGGCAAGAACGCTTGGCCCAACACCATGCCACCAGTGATGCTGAACTGGCCGACTATCGCACCGCGCTGATCAAGGCGGAGGCCGCCGTCGAAATGAACCGGCAGCAACTGGCCGAGTCCCAGGCCATGCTGCGCCGCGCCCGCGAGAACCTCAAGAAGACCATCATCGTGTCACCGATCAACGGGGTCATCTCCAAGGTGCAAGCCAAACCGGGCGAGGTGGTGATCACCGGAACGATGAACAACCCCGGCACGGTGATTATGGCCATTACGGACCTGTCGCAGATGCAGGTGCGGGCACGGGTGGACGAGACCGACGTGCCGCTGGTCAAACCCGGGCAAGCGGCGGACATCTTCCTGCCTTCGGACCCTCAGCGGCCTATTCCCGGGCGGGTCCTGCGGGTGGCGACTTCGGGCACGAAACAGGTGGGCCGCGACGTGGTGACCTTCGAGACCCTGGTGCTGGTCGAGTCGGACGACCCCCGCGTCAAGCCCGGCATGACCGCAAACGTGGAAATCGAGGTCGCCCGCAAGGATGACGTGCTCACCGTACCGGTGCAGGCGGTCGTCTACCGCAAGCGCAAGGACCTTCCCGAAAAGCTGGTCGAGCAGTTCGACCGCCGCCAGGTCGAGTTGGGCATCACCCAACGGCAGAGCAGAGCTCAACACCTCAAGGTCGTGTTCTGCAAGGATGAGGAGCAGGCCCACCCGCACCTGGTCCGTACGGGCATCGCCGATGAAACGCGGGTCGAGTTGGTCGAGGGAATTGCCGCCGCCGATACGATCATCGGCGGTCCCTACCGCACCCTCGACCAACTCAAAGACGGCACCAAGGTCAAACTGGAGGAGCCCAAAGAGGGCGAGGAGAAGTCCGGCGCGGATCAGCCGGATGAGCAGACCCGGCTCGCCGAAGAACCCGAGGACGGGCAGGATACGCCAAGCGACGTGACCGACGATGAGGTGGCCCGGGCGCAATGACGGAAGACCGCGATATTCAGGTGACCGCTTCTCCGCCGGGGGCAGTCAACAGTGCGGACGCACCACGCGCCGATTCACGCGCCGACGATTCCGGCACGCCGCCCCTCATCAGTCTGAGCGAGGTCAACAAGGTCTACCGCGTGGGTGTCGGGCGGGTTCACGCCCTGCGTGGCGTCTCGCTGGACATTCAGACCAACGAATACGTGGCCGTCATGGGGGCGAGCGGGTCCGGCAAGAGCACGCTGATGAACATCCTGGGCTGCCTGGACATTCTGACCTCGGGCACCTACCGCCTTCGGGGGGAAGACGTCTCCAAGCTGTCACAGTCGAAGCTGGCCCGCATTCGGGGTCGGCAGATCGGCTTCGTCTTTCAGTCGTTCGAGCTGCTGCCGCGGACCACGGCGTTGAAGAACGTGCAGTTGCCGCTGGCCTACACCCGCACCCCTCGGCGTCGCAAGCGCGCCCTGGCCGCTTTGGAGCGGGTCAACCTAGCCGACCGAGCCCACCACCATCCCAACCAGCTTTCCGGCGGGCAAATGCAGCGCGTTGCCATCGCCCGGGCCCTCGCCCAGGAGCCGGACATCATCCTCGCTGACGAACCAACCGGCAACCTGGATAGCGCCACCGGCGACGAGATCATGACTATTCTCGATTCGCTGCACGCCGACGGGCAGACCATCATCGTCGTAACCCACGAACAGCACATCGCCCGGCGCTGCCAGCGGATCATCAGGCTGCGCGACGGGTGGGTCGAATCGGACAAGCGGAACGGACGCGGAGGTTCGCCGTGAGCAGGGGCGGTCGACACCGGGCGTTTGCCGCACTGAGGTCCGCTCCCTCACGGTTGTGGTTCGTGGTGCGGTGGCTGATTCGCGCGCCGTGGCGCTTTCTGCGGATGGCCTATCGATCCGTCGAGGCGACGATCGAGAACGCGGTCACCGCCCTGGTGCAAATCTGGGGCAATAAGGTCCGCTCGGTGCTGACCGTGCTGGGCATCATCATCGCGGTTACCTCCACCATCACGGTGGTTTCGGTGGTCCAGGGTCTTGGCAACTACGTAACCGATTTTCTCAAGGGCATCGGCACCAACTCGGTGTGGGTTTACCCCCAACGGCCGCCCGGGGCAGACCGCAAGGGCATGGGCCGGGCGGTCCTGACCATGAACGACCTCAACGCCGTCGCGGAGCAGTGCACCAACCTGGGACGGATCTCGCCGATGATCTTTTCGCTATGTTCCGTGGAATACGGACGGGAGTTGGCCGAGGATATCCGCCTGCGCGGTGTCAGCGCCGAGTTCCAGGCCATCCACAACTTCTACGTGGACGTCGGGCGGTTCCTTACGCCCATTGACATCGAAAACGCAACGCAGGTCTGTTGTCTGGGTCGCGACCTGCTCGACAAGCTGTGCTGTGACGAGTCGATCGTCGGGGAATACCTGCTCATCGACGGACAGCGTTTCCAGGTCGTGGGGCTCATCGAGGAGAAGGGCAGCTTCGCGGGGGAGAGTCAGGACGAACTGGTGCTCATCCCCCACACCACCGGTTTGAAGATATATCCCTACCTCAAGGACTTCGTGATCATCCTGACCGAAGCCGTCGATGAGTCGTCGGTGCCCGAGGCGGTCGCCGAGATCACCCGCGTCCTGCGCAGCCGTCACGGCCTCAAGCCCGGCCAACCCAACGACTTTGCCGTCGAAACCCAGGACCAATTTCTCAGTTTTATGAACAACGTGAAGATGTACGCGACCAGCGCCTTGGGTGGTATCGTGGGCATTTCGCTGCTGGTCGGCGGCATCGGAATTATGAACGTGATGCTGGTCTCGGTGACCGAGCGAACGCGCGAGATCGGCCTGCGCAAGAGCGTGGGGGCGCGACGCCGCGACATCATGCTCCAGTTCCTGACCGAGGCGGTGGTGCTGGCCACGGTGGGTGGTGCAATCGGCATCATCTTGGGTTATGCGCTGGGGCACGTGGCTTCGCTGCACCCCAGCATGGTCGAGGTATCCGTGCCGGCGTGGGCGGTGGCGCTGGCCCTGGGTTTCTCAGCCGGCGTGGGCATCCTCTTCGGCATCATCCCCGCCTTTAAGGCCGCCATCCTGCACCCCATCGACGCCCTGCGCCACGAGTAGCGCAAAGCGGGTGCCCCATACCGTTTCGCCGCCGGGTGGCCCATCCCGTTTCGCCGGCCACCGGGGCCTGCGATCGGGGTGGGGGACGAACCCCGTGTCAGATTGGCCCAAGACGCCGCTTCCACGCAAGCCGCCCGGAGTTATCCGGCGAATCATGTCCGGGAACCCTTGAAATCCACCTGCCCTCGTCTATCATCCGTTTACCTGGCTGCTGCTGATGGTCCTTACCGGTTTACCGGTTATTGGAGGGTCGGCCTTGGTCCCACTGGAGGTGCTTCCGCGCGAGCCAAGTCTACCCGGACGGAGGCTGCCGCCTTGGCTCAAGCGACCTCTGCCCGGTGGACGTCAATTCGCCAGGACCAAGGGCGTGGTCGCTCGCAGCGGCGTTGCCACGGTGTGCCAGGACGCGAGGTGCCCCAACCTGACGGAGTGTTGGTCCAAGCGGACCGCGACCTTCATGATCCTGGGGCATAGGTGTACGCGGCGCTGCCACTACTGTGCGGTGGAGACGGGGCGGCCGGACGAGCCGGACGCCGACGAACCGCGGCGCCTGGCCAACGCGGTGGCGGAGTTGGGTCTGCGCCACGCGGTGATCACCGCGGTGGCCCGCGACGATCTGCCGGACGGAGGCGCCGGGCATTTCGCCAGTTGCGTCCAGGCCGTCAAGGTGCGGGTGCCGGACGTGACTGTCGAGGTATTGCCCGCCGACTTTCGCGCCCGGCGCGAATCGATCCGAATCGTTTGCGACGCCAGGCCGGACGTCTACAATCACAACGTTGAAATGGGCGAACGGCTGACGCCGCGCTTACGACCACAAGGCGACTATCGCCGTTCGCTGGACGTATTGCGGATCGTTGCGGAAC
>JAUWNF010000057.1 GCA_030612785.1 Phycisphaerales bacterium | reverse complement strand
TGCCTCTTGCCTCTTGCCTCCTCTTCAGTACCCATGCGCATACAGCGTCGTCCCACCTACTAATACACCGGTGTCCGTCACCTCCAGGTGAATTGGTGCGCTGCCGCTGAGTATTCCGGAGATCCCGAACATATAGAGAGTGGTGGCCCTGGCCGCGGCGTCCCATCCGGCCACGGACAGCGGCGACGCCCCGGAGGCGACCCCCGAGATGCCGCAGGTGTAGAGCGGGGCGTAGCCGGTGCCCTGGAAGTTGAACACGGTCATGGGTATCGATCCGTTCGCCCCCGGCCCCACCCTGGCAAACGCCGGGAACCCGGACGGGGAGAACCGGGTGTAGCCGTCGCTGAAAACGTCGCCGGAACCTTCGATGTAGAGCGAACAGTGATTGGCGTAGGGTGTGGCCACCTCCTGCGGCGGCGCGCCGGAGGCGTGCCCGTACAGAAAGAACGGAGCGTTGTCGTTGATGAAGCCGTCAACTCTGGCCAGCGCCCACCAGGCAGCGAACGCCTCTTCGGCGAACGAGGACCAGTTGACGCGAACGAATCCGAAGTACGAACCGGACGCCTGGTACGGCTGGTCGATGTTGACCATGTGCAGCGGCACCGACTCCGACAGGAAGTGGATCGTGCCGGACTCGCCCGAGGGCTGGCCGCGAACGAACAGGTTGGCACCCTGGCCCGGCCGGTCGTACCACACCCGCACGAAGCCGGAGCCGTGATACTGCTCGTTGCCGTAGACGTACAGCGGACAGGAATCGATGGCCTGCTGGTTGTACAGAAAGAGCGGCTGGTGGTGCCACCGCCAGCGGTTCTCCAGGTGCAGGATCGCTTCACCGGTGGCCTGGAGCGGGCCCTGGATGTAGAGGTTGGCCGACTCGTTCCAGCCGCTGGGGACCTGCATGTACAACGGCGCTGATCCGGAGAAGGGCACCGGCCCGACGCCGTGCTGATACAGTGGGGCGTCGCCGGAGGCGGGCAAGGCCCCGCCCAGGTACAGGGCGGCCAACTGCGAGGTTTCGCCGATCGACAGCACGTGCAGCGGTACTTGCCCGGTGGCCAGCGGGAAGGTCGCCTCGTATTGGTCCATGGTCAGGCCGTGGGTGGCCGCCAGGTGATAGAGGTTGGCCAGTTCCCAGTCGCGGAACTTGGCCGTGTCCTTCCAGAAGACGGTTTCGTCGAGCACCACGTCCCCGATGATGGAGCCGCCCTTGTACTTGGTGACGTAGACGTCGTCGCCGGTGTTGTCGGGCGGGTCGCGGGTCACGACGCCGAGTGACTGCCACCCGCTGCCGTTCTCGCTGATCCACCCGGTGGCTTGGGTCTCACCGAACTCGACGTGGACGACGTAGAACCCCGAGCCGGTCAGGGCGGTCAGGTGGTCGTTGGGGAACTGGGCGGAGCCGTTCCGGGTGATCAGGGTGACCTCGATGGTCGAGCTGTCGAACTTGACGTTGATGCAGTTCCGCGGCTGGATGTAGTCAGTAGTCCACCCGGCGTACCAGCCCTGGCCATCGCCGTCCGGATCGGTGCACCAGAACGCGAACGTCCAGGACTTGGAACCGTAGGGGGAGGCGTACAGGCTGCGGGGATGCTGAAGCCGGGACCAGGTACTGCCGTGGGTGAACCCGGAACCCAGTACGGCTGAACTGAATGCACCACCGGCCTGGTTCCACACCAGGTCCTTGAGCTTCTCGGTCTTGTCAGATTCGAGCGGGTGGTACCAGACGGCATTCCCGTTGTGCAGCAAACCGCCGACCTGGTTGTTCTTCAGGTACAAAGCGCACGAACCCGAGGTGGACTCCGGGAAGAACAGCGCCAGCGGCGCGGAGCCGGAGACCACGTCCTGGCCGTGGGCGTGCAGCGGTGAGTAGCCGCTGCCGATCGCGTGTCCCTGGAGGTAGAGATTGGCGTCCGCTCCCGAAGGGGCCGTCGATCCCCAGGCGAATAGGTCGACTGAGCCCGAACCAGCCGTATTGCCGTGCAGGTGCAGGGGAACGTCGCCGCTGGCATAAACGCCGGGGAAGAACAGCGGGACGCTTGCGCTCACCAGACCGTGGCCGCTGCCGAACAGGGGAACGTCAGCGGACGCGGGAACGTGGCCACAGAGCCCGAGCGGCGTGTCGCCACTCGCGGCGGCGCGCCCGTGGACGAACCAATCTGAGAAACCCGAGACTACCGCGTGGCCGCCGGCAAAGAGAGGGGCGGTGGTGCCCGGTGCGGACGTGTGGCCGTGGACGGACAGATCGGCGCCGCTCGCGGCGGTGGCCAGGCCGCGGACCGACAGGTCGGCGCCGGCATTGATCGGCGTGCCGAAGGCGGCCTGATACTCGCTCATCGGCCGGCCGTGAACGGGGGCGAGGTTGTGAAGATTCTGAAGTTCCTGATCGGTGAACCGCTCGGTGTCCTTCCAGAAGATCACCTCGTCGAACCACACGCCGCCGGTGGCCAAGTTGCCTCGTTCGCCCACGATCCGCAGGTACGGGCCCTGGTTGTCCGGCGGGGCGAACGCCCCGGAGGCCACCAGTTGCCACCCACTGCCGTTGAAGCTGCCGTAGATGAACCCGCTGCCGTCGTGCCACTCGATGCGGCCCACAACAAAGCCGGACCCGGCGGTGTTGTGCGGGATGGTGCCCTGGAGCAGTGTGGACCCGTTGTAGACCTGGAAGTTCCACGAGTCGTAATCGTCCATGCCGTGGATTTGGAAGGAATTGTAGTAGTCGGTGCTGGAGGTGGCCGAACTCAGCCAGCCGACCTTGCAGTTGTTCCTTCTGGAATCGAGCTTGTTGGTCCAGAAGGCCAGCGTCCAACTGGTGCTCCCAGTCGGAGAGACATAGTTGCCACTGGGCGTCCAGAAGCCGCCGTACTTGTTGTTCGAGGCGTTGCCAATGCCGCTGCCCAGGACGCCGTCGTAGTAGACCGTATCGGCGTGCTCGTTCCAGGCCCGGCCTCCCTTGACCTCCAGCCGGTTCGGCTCGCACGGGTGGTAGATGAGCACCTCTTCCGGATGCAGGTAGCGTTCGTCCTGGGCGGCCAGGAACAGATCGGCGCTGCCCGAAGCGACGGTGTTGCCGTGGAGCGACAGCGGGGCCGAGCCCTTGGTGAACGAGCCCATGACCAGGGCTATGCTGTCGGAGGCGAATCCCAGGCCGGAGGTGGCCAGCGGTATCGACCCGGTTGCATCCCACGGACCGTAGAGTTGGCGGTAGTGGTCCATGGTCAGGCCGCTGGCATGCAGCAGGTTGTAGAGGTTCAGCAACTCGTCATCGGTGAACTTGGCGGTGTTGTGCCAGAGAATTGCTTCGTCGAGTACGGCATTACCCACCTTGCCGGTGTAGTTGTACTTACCGCACATCACCCGGTCGTACTGGTTGTCCGGTTGATCGACGGTGACCGACCCGCAGGAAAGCCATCCGCTACCGTTGTGGCTGATCCAACCCGACGCGGTCGTGCCGTAGAACTCGACGTGTACGACGTACAGGCCCGACCCCGTGGGCGATCGACTCTTGGCGGTGAAGTCGTCGTTGACGCCGCCGGCGGAGATGTAGACCTTCATGGAGGCGGAGCCAAGGCTGATTCTGAGCAGATTGTCGTAGCCGGTGCCGTTGTACCAGCCGGCCCACATCTCCTGGCTATAGGCGGTGTCGTCGCGAATCCAACAGGCGAAGGTCCAACTGGTGTCGCCGCTGCATCCGGGATAAGCGGCGTCGGTGCTTTCGATGCGCCCGTTGTAGTTGGAGGTCCTGGTCACACCGGAGACGATGACACCATCGGTGAAGTACAGGCTGTCGTTGTAGTTGGTCCAGGTCTTGCCCTCCTTGTGCTCGGTGAGGTCGTCACAAGGATGGTAGAAAACGGCGTCGTCCTGGTGTAAGTAGCCGCTGCCCATTGCCTTACCAGCTATCAGCCCTCAGCTATCAGCTTTCAGCCAATCCCTTAGCCACTCGAACCGTCAACCTCTCTAATCCTCGGCCTCGCGGCGGAACCCGCTGGCGTAGGCTCTAAGCGAACCTGCTGTTGATCGTCTCGTTGATGGCCACCTGCGTGTCCAGGTCGCTGTTGCCGGCGATGCTGCGCAGGGCGTCGCGCACCACGGCCTCCGCGATCCGCTGCGCTATCTCCGCGAAGCTCGGGCCGAACTCGGCGGCGAGATTCTCCAACCCCCGGATGTCTATGTTGAGGTTCTGGCTCGCCGTGAGCTTCACATTCCCAGGCTCCTGGATGCTGGCCCGCAAATCGGCCATGGACTGTTGCAGGGCCTCGGCCTCTTCGAGGTTGGCCTTTACGGGCCTCTCCCCCGTATCCGTGATGGTCTGGGACAGTCCCTGCCGCGCCTCGGCGCCCCGGCTGGTTTCCTGGAGAAGCTGATCCAACAGGTTCACTACCTGATCTCGCTGAACATCGCCCCCGCGGATTCCGTCGTTGAGCTCTTTCAGCGACGCCTCCAGTTCCGGCGACCCTGGTGAGACCTGTGGCTGTGCTTGCGGGGTGGCGGTCGGCATGCCCCGCCCGGCGGCCAACTCCTCCGGCGTGGTGATAAACTGCCTAGCCTGCTCCGGCGTCGGACCGGCGACCGGCGGCGGCACTGCGGCACCGGTGGGCACGACGGGAGCACCAGGCTGGGGCACGGTGGGTACGGCACCGATCGCCCGCGCGCCCTTGAGTTCACGCACGAAATCGCCGAAGGTGAGCACCGAGTCCTGGAACCCGCCCACCGAACCGCGAAAAACATCGTAGACCTCGTTCTGGCTTCGGGTGGCTGCTTCGAGCCTCTCCACCGCCTGAAGCTGCAACTGGTTGTTCTTCTCGACGTAGCCGTCGTACTTGTCGGCCACGGCGTCCATCCGGTCGGCGTACTTGTACTCGATGGCTTCCCGGCCCCGTTCGATCTGAGTTAGGCTGGGCGGTCTCCCGGTTGCGATCTGTTGTCTGACGCGCTCTTCGTACTGCCGCAACTCCACCTTCCGCTGTAATTGCAGCCGGTCGATCTCATACTGGCGGGCCTGCTCGGTGGCCCGGCCCAGCGCCTCCATCGCGGTTTGCAGACGGACGGATTGCTTCTCAAGCTCTTTGACTTCTTCGACAGCGCCCTGGAAGCCCAACTTGCCGACGGCCAGCTTGCCGAGTCGCGGCCGGGCCTCGACCAGCGCGTCGGCCGTCTGGACGAACTCGCGTTCGAGTCGAGCACGGATGCCGGGGTCGGTGGCCATGCGCTGCAGGGCCGCCCGCCGGTCCTCGTAGAAACCTTCACGTGGTGCCGGCATGTATTGCAATCCGAAGTCTCGCTGCCGCCTGAGCAGGTCTTCGAGCGTGCCCATGTGGCGGGCGAAGAACTCCGGCTGCGCGCCGCCGCCGATACCCGCCTCGCCCAGCGCCTGGGTAAGGAACCGCGCCTGGGACTCGGGGGTCACCGCCGCGTTCAACCGCATCCGCTGAATCTGGGCGAAGGCGCTAACGTCGCGCTGTGCCTGGGCGAGCGTGGCTTCGATCACCGCGCCAATGTTGCCGACCACGCGGTCCTTGAAGGCCCCGCCGCGTCTTTGGATCTCCTCGCCCACCAGCTTACCGACCTCGTCGAGATTGATGCTCTGACCGGTCGTCTCGTATACCTGGTTGGCCACCTCGGTGAACAGGTTGCGGAAGTTGTCCCGCACGATCAGCGGCACGTCGCCCGTGGTGCTCTTGAAGAAGTAGTCCAGAGTGGTGGCAATGTCGCCACCCGCGGCCTCTCTCAGGTTGGGGGTGTTGATGAACCGGGTGAACTGGTTGGTCATCTCTTCGAGGTTGTCGATGTAGTTGACGAACGGCCGCACGTCGGGGGCGTTGCGCAGCATCGACTCGAACCCGCCGCCGGCGATCAGGTCCTGCACCGCCCGCTGGCCGGGCTGGAAGGTGAGCCGGCCGGGACTGATCCCGCCCTGGTAGCGACCGATCTGGGCGTCAAACGCATCGATCGAGGTTGACACGCTTCGGGTTGTGGTCTCGACCGCCCGAGACAGATCGAAGAGTTGCCGATTGAGTTGGATGGGGATGGCGATGCTCTGGAGTTCTCTGGTGATCCGGTTGTATTCTCGGGCCGTGTCTTCCTGTCTCTCGGCGGCGAGCACGCCCGTCCCGAACCTGGCCACGCCCTTGGACCCGCCGCGGGCCTTGATCACCTCGTCAACAAACTCCTCGGCAAGCTCCCGGCTTACGACACCGCTGGCGGTCAACCCCTCGATCAAGGCTCGTCGGTAATCGCCCCCAGCCTGAATGATGGCCTCACCCAACGCCTCGTCGATCTTGCGGGCGTTTTCCTGCACGACCGTCTTGACGTACTGGGCGCGCTTCTGCTCATCGAGCGATAGACCCTGGAAGCTCTTGATGATCGGGTCCAGGTTGCCGGTGACCAAGTCGGAGGCCAACTCACCGAAGTTCAGGGCGAACCGGCCGATGACGTCAGCACCGGTTTTGCCCTTCAGCAGTTCGTAGTCCTCGAACTGTCTGAATCCCTCCGCACCGAAGATTCGGTCGCCGAAGCGCTTGAGTTCATTCTGTAGCGGCGCGTCGTCGAAGTGGAACTCGAACTTGCTGATGCCGTCGATGGCATCCTGGATCATCTTCTCCTGGGCGTCGTTGACCGCCTTGGAATAGGCCGCCGCCGCTACTCCACCGACCACGGCCACTCCACCCATCCCCCCGAACGTCCCGCCGAACAGACCCTTGGCGGCCCCGGTGACGCTGGTCCCCCTGAGTAGGGCAATGGCGGCGAGCATCGCGGTCCCGAAGCTGACGAAGTTGGCCGACGTCTTGGCGGCCGTTTCCCCGAGCAGACCGACCGCCGTCTCGGTCTCCAGCACCCTGGCCGCCAACTGCCCCCCGACCGCCGTGCCGGCGATGCCGATCAGCGGATTGGCCCGCAAGGCGGCGCCGATTCCCGCCCCGGTGAGGGCCTGGCCCCCGAGCGTGAATTGCGACGGGCCGCCGACGCCGCCTTGCAGACGGGCCAACATGCGCTCGCGAGCGTTGGTGCCGCTCATGGGCCCGAACAAGGCGCCGCTCAGGCCTGGCCCCAGCAGACCCCCCGCGCCGAGCCCGCCGACCCGGCCGAGCAGGGCACCGGCATACTGGGCCGTCTTCAGCCCCGCGAACGCGACCGCGAGCGTCCCGATCATCGGAATGAGCGGACCGAGCTTGTCGACGACGAAGACCGCCGCCTCGCCGAGCTTGAGCAGACCATGCAGGAACGGCAGGATGGCGTCGTCGGAAAGCTCGGCCACCAGGGCTTTGGCCTCCTCCTTCAACTGCCGGAACTGGACGGCCGTGGTCTTCAGGGCCTTCTCGACGTCTCGATCCACGCTACCAGCCGAGACTGCGATCGTCCGGCCGATGTCGGTGGCCAGGTCGATGTTCCGCACCGCGGCCAGAATCTTGTCGATCTGCCGGAAGCCGCCAAGCTGGCGGGCGAACTCGGCACGTCGGGGGGCGCTCAGACTGTCCCACCGCGCCGCCACCTGTCGGAGGACCTGCTCGAAGCCGACGTACTTGCCGGTGAGTTCGTCGATGACCTGGACGTGGTTGTCTTGCAGGAACCGCAGCGTCTCGGGACGGAAGACCCGGCTGCTGATGGTCTTGATGGCCGTGCCGATGATCGAGTCGCTCAACTGGGTGGTCTGTTTGATGGTGACGAACAGGCGGATGAAGTCTTCCAGCGACCCGCCGAACGCGGCGAAGGCGGCGCCGCCGCGCTTGACGCCCTCGATGATGCCCTGCGAGGTGACCGAGTAGTTGTTGGCCACCTCGTTGAGGACGTCGAAGATCTGTGCGGTGCTTTTGCCCTCGTCCTTGAACTGGCGCATGATCGCGATCAGGCCGGTGGTGGCCTGCGTGCTGCTCTCGAACGCCGGCAGCAGCGGTACTTTGGCGATCTGCTCCAGGGCCTCGTCGAGCTCCCGACCCTGGAAGCCGGCCTGGGCCAGAATCTTCGCGTTCTCGGCGATCTCGGTGGCGCTGGTCCCGGTGGCCTGGGACAGTTTCAGGAACTGCTGTTCGAGCTGGCCGATGCGGGCGCTGCCCGCGTCCATGATCTGGTCCAGCCGCGTCATGGCGCTCTCAAATTCGAGCACGAAGTTGGTGGCGTCCCGTATCCCCTGCACGCCCTTGAACGCGACGGCCGTGGCGGCGACGAACGCGGCGTAGCGCTTGCCGGCCAGGAAGACTTGGTCCCCGAAGTTCTTGACGGCGGTGCCGCCCTTCTTCATCTGTGCGGCGGTCTTGCCCGTGCTCGTACCCGCCGCATCGCTCTTGGAGGCGTACGTGCCGAGTCCGTTGGCAGCGTTCGCGGTGCTTTGGGTGAGGGCGGCGTTGGCTTGTGCCGCCGCGGTGACGCTCTGGGTGAGCTTGTCCACGCCCTGGGCGGCTTGGGCGGGACCCGCAGCCATACCGCCGGCCGCACCAGTGCCGGTACCGGCGACCTTGCTGAGTTCCTGTCTGACCTTGGCCAGACCGAGAACCCGCTGTACCTGAAGATCGACACCAAGAACGAAATCCTTGGCCATCAGCCTCTCTCAATTAGCCGTCAGCTATCAGCTTTCAGCTATCAGCCAGAGGGGGGATGGGGATGGAAATGGCGGGCTGAAGGCTGACCGCTGAAAGCTGAGAGCTTATCCCTTACGCTTCTTGGCCCGACGAGAAGTGGTAGAGGTCTTCGTTGTCTCGTCGCCTTGTTGCCTTGATGCCTCGTTGCCTTGTTGCCTTCCTACGACGATCGGCTCCCCCGTTTCGTCGTCCAGGTACGGCTGCGGATCATCAACCACGACGTGGCCCGCGTCGTCGACGCGGTTACCCTCCACGTCGATGGTGTTGCCCTGCTGGTCCACGTACTGGCCGTGATCGTTGATCAGCCGGCCGGTGCGATCGACCATGGCCCCGTCCTGGTTGACCAGCACGCCGTCTTCGTTCATGAAGCCGTGCGTACGCAGCCACTCGTTTTCGAAGGTGTGGTCCGCCGCCTTGGGGTCGTAGCCATACATCTCGGCCGCCAGGGCCCTGGCGGCATCGGCCACGTGGTCTTCCCCGTCCTGCTCGTCGTAGTCGGCGATGTCGCTGAAGAACGGCTCGCCGGTCTCGGCGTGGACCACGCACTGGGTCATCAGGAACTTGAACCGGTGGTTCTCGGCCTCCTGCTCCATGGTCGTGTTGTCGAACATCTGCCGCCTGGCGTACAACTCGACCAGCGAGAAGCGCAGGTCCCGCATCCGCAGGGCAAGCTGGCGTGCTTCGCAGAGCTTGATGCCGCCCTGTTTGAGTTTGAGTTCGCACTCGCGGACTTGCAGGTTCATCCGCTGGAAGGTGACCTGATCGGCCGCGGTCCACACACCGATCTTTTTCAGGTACTCGTCGAGTTGGTGTCGTGAGATCAGGGACTCGTAGCCCTCTCCGGCCCGGCGGACCAGGTCGGCCAGCTTGAGGTTGTAGTGTCTTTGGCCCTCCTGAAGGGCCCGGTTGCTTGGCTTCAGAATGGCCAGTGCCAGATCGTTGCCCTTGCTATCTTTCGTCGCGACGATCGTCCGCTGCTTGTCCATCACTTTCCCCCCCCCTCTGAACTTCGATCCCGCGACTTCTTCGCAACCCGAAAAGGTTTTGCTGGTGCGCGAAGCCTCGGGAGCCGGGACTTTCGACTCTTAGACTTTTCGACTTTTTGACTTTTGATTGTGCCGCCTCCCCCTCTGCACGTGTTCCCGTTGGGCGGCCACGATCTGCGCCCGCATCTGGGCCTGGGATTCGGGCAACTCGGCCTCTTTGACCTTTCCCCGGCCGGCGATGATCTGTTGCTTCCGGCGGATCGAGGCCCTGTTCTTCGGGTCGTTCAAGTCGTAAACGTCCTTGGCCCCCTGGCGATCGGTGAGGATGAACACCTCCTGTCGGCCGCCCTTCTTTGCACCCTGGTGGCGTTTCAGAAGATCGTCGGCTTCCTTCTTCCGGGTCCTCCGGTCGATCTCCTCGTGCTGCCGCAGCAGCCAGGAGTCGAAGAGGTCGTCGTCCTCGATGACCCGTTGGCTCGGCCGCTCGAGCGACTCGAACGCTGCGTCGTAGACCTGCGACCAGCGGACCAGTTCCTTCTGGTCCTCCGACCACCGGGTGGGCGGGGAGGCAAAGGGGAACCCCGTGTTCTTCGCCGCCATCCAGACGCTTCTCCAGGGATCGCTGCGAGCGATCTCCCGAATTACCCTGGTGGGGAACCGAGAACGGACGAAGTAGAAATCCACCAACGCCTGGACGAGCCCGGTGTTCTCACAGGACTCGAACGCCTCGATCGTCGGCCAGATGGGCTGTCCGGCGTCGTCCTCGGCGATCATCCCCACCAACGCCCACTGCTGCCGCATCCGCGCGTACGTCTCGGCGGTCTCCCCGAGCAGCGCCTCCCGCTCCAGCAGCTTCGTGGTCAAGGCGTCCTCCGCACGACGCAGGGCCTTGCGGATTACCTCCAGTCTGTCGCTCTGGAGCAGGTAGCCCAGCATCCCCCGGACCAGCTTCTCGATGTCAGACCGCAGCCCCTCGATCGTGGCGTCGTCCTGCTCGGACCACTTGCCGATGCTGACGGCCCGGGCGATGGCCACCGCATTCGTCATCATGCCCTGGGCCAATGCGCTCTCGTACTGCTCGTCGTAGACGATCGCCGCTCGGGCCCGCTCTTCTTCGGTGGGGGGACGTAGGACATAGACTTGAGGTGACCCGCCCAGATCGATCCGCGTGCGGACCTTGCCCCAGGCGATGCGCGCGAGAATGCGTTCCTTTTCCGCTCGGTCCATCATCCCTCCCCCCGTGGAATGCACCGCCAGCCAGTGCTGTCCTGCCACCTTCTTATACACCAAGGCCCGCGAGTGCCCCGGTCTGGCGCGTGAAGCCGATCTTTCCCTACAACGCAACCCTTCGGCCGGTGGTGCACCGGCATGGTCTCCATGATGGACCTCTAGCGCTTCCGCACATGCGGAGACATCACCTTGCTGAGGCCGCGAGGCTCACGCAATTGGCCTGCACAGCTCGGAGTGGTATAGTCAGTGCCAGGTACACGCAGATAGCCGGGGCCTTGCTGATGAATCCCAACGTACCCATTGATAAGAAGGTGATTCCGCAACATCTCCGTGACGCCCGCCGCGCCTTCGCAGGAACCAACCGCGTGATTCTTGTTCGAGAATCCAAGGGGCGCTGCGCCCACCCCTGCTGTGACGCGTCCTATCTGAGCCTCCAGGCCCCCCATATGATCCACCACTCACGCGGCGGAATCACCCATCCCATAAACGGCCTCATGCTGTGCACGAACTGTCATCAACTCCTCCACGCCGGCTTTATGCCGCTCCGCTTCATTATCGCCATTAAGGAGCACCACCGAGCCAACACGGTGTTGCGGCTGGAACACAGAATCGATGCGGACGAACTGCTCGGTCGCGTCGAACGAGTTGCGGCAACGGTGCTGACTCCTACCG
>JAUWNF010000216.1 GCA_030612785.1 Phycisphaerales bacterium | reverse complement strand
GATCTCCAGCAAGGTCTTCTTTCCCATGAGCGACGAGGTGAACGACCGCGGGCTGTCGCGCAAGCACATCTTCGAATCGGTTCACCAGAGCCTGCGGCGGATCGGCACGGACTACCTGGACCTCTACTTCTGCCACCGCTTCGACGAGGAGCCGCCGATCGAAGAGACCGCCCGGGCCATGAACGATCTGGTGCGCCAGGGCAAGGTGCTCTACTGGGGCACCAGCGAGTGGACCGGAGCGCAGCTTCGCGAGCTACACGCGATCTGTGACCGGGAAAACTCGGAGCATCCGCAGGTCGAGCAGCCGCAGTACAACCTGCTCGCCCGGGCGAAGTTCGAGAGCGACGTCAGACCGACGGCGCTGGAGTTCGGCATGGGTCTGGTGGTCTGGAGCCCGCTGGGCATGGGCATCCTGACCGGCAAGTATGACCAGAGCATGCCCAAGGGCTCGCGGATGGCCAGGGAGGAGTGGCTGCGGGAGTACCGTCTCACGGAAGAGAACTTGGCGCGGGTACACCGGTTCAAGGCTCACGCCGACGGATTGGGCTGCTCGCGGGCACAACTGGCCCTGGCGTGGACGGTTGCCCAGGACGGGGTTTCGAGCGTCATACTGGGCGCATCCCGCTTAGAACAGCTACAGGAGAACCTGCAAGCGTTGGCCATCACCATCGGCGACGATGTGAACCACCAACTCGACGAGCTATTCCCGGCGGCGGACGACGCTTGAACCGAGCCGCGACCGTGAGAAGCTGTCGATTAGATCGCCCGTGGCGATCCCCAATGTAGCGTCACCCCTTGTGGGTGACGAGGAAAGGCAACGAAGCAACGAGGCAAGGCCCCACTCAGGACTCGGGACTCAGAGGTGCGCCACCCACAAGGGGTGACGCTACATTGAGAGGAAAACCGTTGCCCAAAACCGGCGCTAAACGCCGGTTTCGCCAAAAGACCACGGTTTCCCGTCGCACGTGCATTTCGGGGGCGCGGCTTGCAGACGCTTCTCAAGGGCTTCTGCTTGCGTGTCCTCGAAGCCGAACAGGTAGACCGCCCCGAGCGTGCCGAGCTTGAGAACCGTGCGCGACGGCAGAATCCGATGGGTCTCATAGCCGGCGACAAACTCGTCGCGATCCTTCGGGGTGTCCCACATCGTGAACCAAGCCCCGTAGAGGTTCTCGGGCTGCTCGGTGATAGGCTCTGGGCCAGTTGCGGTTGTAAGCAGGAAGAAGCGGTCTCCACCCCACCCGGTAGCCGCCGCATTGGTCCAGTAGCCCGGGATACCTATGGCCATGGGGTTGAGTTTCTTGTCTTCCGAGGAACTCAGCACGGCACAGAGCAACTCGCCGATGATGTCCGTGTCGACGACGCGAAACCCGTCGGCCACCAGCAGCTTCTCCACGTCGTCGTCGTTCACCACGACCGGCTCATCTCGATGTTCGCTCTTCCAGTACTTCTCCGGGTGGAGGATGTGCTCGGAGGAGCGGGGCAGGTCCGTCGCCGCCGTCCGCACCGCCTCGGCGACGCTGCCGGGGTCTTCAGAGCCGGTGAGCAGAGCCATAGCTGCCAGCGCGTCCCCCTGGTACAGAAAACGTATGCCGCAGGGAAAACGGGCTACCCACGCGACTACGTAGGGTGGTGCTTTTGAAAGAGCCCGCATTTCCTTCATGGCGGCTTTCATCTCCTTCTGGAACTCGGTCGAGTCGATCTTCCCCGAACGCTTCACCTTGGCCGAGTAACGTTCCTGCACCACCACGGCGGCCCCTTCAAAGATCGCTCCCACCACGTGTTCTGAATCACTGGTCGCCCCACCGGCCTTCTCCAGCTTGGTCAGGTCGAAGTACTGGTCGTCCAGGGCGTGAGGCAGGTCGTGGGCGATGGTCGTGCGGACGCGCAGGGAATCACCACGCACGCCGGGCTTTTGGGTCACACGCACGACGCCGATCTTATGATCGTAGATGCCGCCGGGGACGAAGCTCATCATCACCTTCTCGAACATCGCCATGGGGTCGCAGTCCGGCGGGATCAGCCCGATCATTCTGGTGGAGGCGGTGCCCCGGGCATACTCTCCCCAGCCGCCGTCCTCTTCCGAGCCTTCACGCTGGAGGAAGGCGCGCACTTGTTCTTCCGTATAGAGCCCTACGTCCACGGGGTGTTTGAACTTCCACCCCCGCAAGGCTTCCACTTCCCTGTGCATTTCGGTGCCCACCTTGGCGAGCTCTTCTGACGTAAGCTCGCCCGGTGCCTGCGGTTCGTCTCCGACTGGGGCTGCCGCCGCGCCGGACATCAACATCACGCTCAGTGCCGGGATCAAGGTTTTCCAGGTTTGGGGTTGCATGGGTTTGCTCCTTATGCCAGTTCGTCCTCACTGCGTTTCTCGGATCACGCCGAAGCGCGCGAAAAGCTTCTGCTGTCCTGGAACCGTCGCGGCGTGGAAGAAAGGCTGCTGATCCAGCAGTTGACGCAATTCCGCGGGAAAGTCTGCTCGATCTTTGAATGCCGCAATGGTGTGAAAGGCATGCTCGCGCATCAATCCGATGTGCATCGCACACGACAAATACAGGCTGCTGGTCCACACCGCTTGATACACCTCGGAAAGGTCGGCGTGCAAGAGGGCCAGCAGCACTTCTTGGCTGTCGGCCACTACGTTCAATTGTTGGCATTTCCAATGCGCGAGCACTTCTTCGCTCTGGTAAGCGTGGACGACCTCGGCTCCGGGGATCGTAGCGGGCTGGTAGGTCTGCACGTACACCCGCACGCCGCGGGCCAGTGCCTCGCGAATTGTCGGCAGCACCGCGTTCAGCGCCTCCGGAAAGGCGTCCACCACGGCGATCTTCTCGGATCGCGCGAGCATGGCCCGACAGCGCTCCAACACCAACGGCGCAGACCGCAAGTGGTATACTCCCTCGTCCTGTGGTTCGCGGGCCAAGTTCGACAGCACGTCCACTACCTGTTCCGTCTTCTCCTGCAAGTTCTTCTGCAACTGCCCGAGAAACTCCGCCGGTGCTGACGGGCGGCACAGCCGGGTGGAACCTTCGTCGACGATGACCGCCCCTTTTCGCGCCAAGGTGTCGATGGCCTTGTACACATTCGCCGTGGGGCGTCCCAGGGCCTTGCCCACCCGGTAGGCCGTCACCGATTCGGCCTGCTGAAGCAACAGGGTGTATACCTCGGCTTCGAGGTGATTCATGCCCAGCGACTGGAGCAACTCAATTGCCTGGTTCTCTTGCCTCACAGAGATAGTATTATACATTGCTACTATGGAGGCAACGGAAAAGTTGTAGTCAGGTGGCGGACTGGACCGCCCTGGTCAGTCGGCGGTTGAGCCCGAATACTCTGTAGCGGCGGGCGAATACGCGATTGAGAATCTGCGAGAGGCGATTTCACGGGAGTCCGGCCATGATCCAGTGGTGCATGTTCGGCGGGTACGAGGGGGCATGGGGACCCGAAGCGAAGGTCTACTTCACCATGTTCGGCGCTTGCGAGTTACACCGTCCAACGCTGGCGCGGCAGCTATTGGCGATGCAGCGGTCCGATGCCGGACGACCGGCTGCGGGTCGCAAGATCATCATCACCATCTTCGGCGGCACGGAAATCAAATGCCCGACGTTGGCCGAGGAGTTCATCGACCTGCGCGAAGCCGTCCACAGCGGTGCCCTGGATGCCAACCAGTGGGACACCTGGATGGTTGAGTTGGATCGCTGGATGGAGGGGAGCGTGGCGTCGTTCACCTTGTTCGGCAGCTTCGAGGAGACGGCCCTGCCGAGCGAGGATGAGGAAGTGGAAAGCTTGGCCCTGCACCGCCATTTGGGTAACATCAACGAGGACAGCGGGGTCGTGCTGGAACTGGGCGTCGGGCAAGGCGGTGCCCAACGCCAGGCGGTGATCCATCAGGCGGTGATGGTGGGCTAGCCTATATCTCTCACCGCGGTGGGTGGCATGCCTAAGCCGGCCAGAGGCCGGCGCAGGCATGTATCAATCGTGCCCGTGGATTGAGCTTGCGTTACCTCGCCTGCCAAGGGGATGCGCCGGTGGTGCCGAACGTGGGCAGTATTCCACCGATCGATAGGCGAACGACCGATACATGCCTGCGCGTCGCTACGCTCCGCTTAGGCATGCCACCCAACGTTAAACACGTACGCGCAAGGGATGGGGCAAACCGCTTGCGCCAAGGTAAGCCGGGAGAGAGCCGGATCGATGAGCGATCCCAACACCATCACCGTTCAACGGCTGGTCGATCAATTCCTCGCCGCGGAGGAGCTTCCGGTTTCGCCGCCGAGCCCCTGCCCCTACCTGCACGACCGCGACGATCAGGCTGAGTGGTTCCTGGTCGACGAGTTTAGTCCGGCCGTCTACGAAGCGCTGATGAACCGCGGTTTTCGCCGAAACGGAACGATTGTCTATCGTCCGGCATGCGCGGGATGTCAGGAGTGCAGACAGGCACGCGTTCCGGTGGATGCCTTCAAACCCTCCAGATCGATGCGCCGGGTCTGGCGGCGGAATCACGACGTGAGCGTCGAAGTCGGCCCACCCGAGCCAACCGGCCATAAGCAGGAACTCTTCCGCCAGTATCTCGCCAGCCGCCACGACGGAACCATGACCGGCTCCGACGAGGAATTCCATGACTTCCTGTACACGTCGCCGGTATCGACGCTGGAAATCACCTACTACCTTGGCCGGCGGCTGGTCGGGGTCAGCCTGGTCGACCGCGGTCCGCGCTCGCTCAGTTCGGTCTACATGTTCTTCGACCCCAACGAACCCCGGCGAAGTCTGGGCACGTTCTCCGTCTTGTGGGAGATCGACTACTGCCGGCGCTCGGGAATCGCCTACTATTACCTGGGTTTCTACATTGCCGATTGTCCCGCAATGGCATATAAGTCCCGCTACCGCCCGTGCGAGATTCTGCAAGATCGGCAGCACTGGGCGACGTTGACCGACTGAGCTGGTATCTCGATATACTCGTTGATTTGTGACGCGCTACGCCAGAAGCAACCCTGCGCTCGCCGGGCGCACCTTCCGACGCATACTGCTGATCAAGCCCAGTTCGCTCGGCGACATCGTCCACGCGTTACCCGTGCTGCACGGGCTGCGCCGGCGCTACCCCGATGCGCGCATCGATTGGCTGGTGGCCAAGTCCTGTACCGGCTTGCTTGCGGGCCACCCGGACGTCGCCGAGCTAGTCATCTTTGATCGGCGGCGTTTCGGCCGCCTGGGGCGCAGCTTCTCCGTCAGCATCGAGTTCTGGCGGTTCCTGGAGTCCTTGCGGGCGCGCCGCTACGAGTTGGTCATCGACCTGCAAGGCTTGTTCCGCTCGGGTTTCCTGGCTTTCGCCACTGGGGCGGACGTTCGCCTCGGGTTTGCCAACGCGCGCGAGCTAGGCTGGATCTTCTACACGCAGCGCATCCCCCACCCGCCGGACGCGGTTCACGCGGCGGAGAGAAACTACGCAGTCGCGCACATGCTCGGCTTCGGTGACGTGCCCATGACATTCGACCTCGCGGTGACGGAGGAAGAACACCGTCGGGGTGGGGACATCTTGAAAGCAGCCGGTTTACCCCCCGGAGCACGCTTCGTGGCCATCCTGCCCGGCGCCCGCGGCGAAACCAAGCGCTGGTTTCCCGAGCGTTTCGTTGAGGTCATCGACCGGCTGGCAAGCGCACCCGGTCTGCCGTGCGTGTTGATGGGGGCACCGGACGAGTGCGCTCTATGCGCCTCCATCGCCCGAAGCTGCCGATGCAAGCCGATTGACCTCGCGGGTCAAACCGGGCTGCGCGAAATGACCGCGATTTTGGGCCAGGCGGCCGTGCTGCTTTGCCACGATTCGGCCCCCATGCACCTTGCCGCCGCCCAGCACCGACCGCTGGTCTGCATCATCGGGCCGACCAACCCCGCCCGCACCGGGCCCTACGAAACCGGCGCCGCCGTCTTACAGGCGGATGTCCCCTGCGCCCCGTGCTACTTCCGCAAGCTGTCCCAGTGCCGCTTCAACCACCAGTGCATGCGCGACATCTCTGCTGCCCAAGTGACGCAGGCGGTGGTCGAGGCGCTCCACACGTAGCGGCCGGCGTCCCCGCCGGCCGTTCGACCTGCGAGACGCAAGCCGCTACTAAACTGGGTAACCGACTGCACAAGTCTGCCCCTTTCTGGGAGCGTGCAGAACCGCTATGCTGCTTAGCAGTGCAGGGGTTGTCGATTTAATCTG
>JAUWNF010000017.1 GCA_030612785.1 Phycisphaerales bacterium | reverse complement strand
TTTCAGGGCTCATGTTTGTCTCGGTCACGAGAACCCAGGGCGTTGCCCTGGGCTGATCTATGGCGCCCCGTTGGGGCTGATGCGTTGGCAGCACAGACACGCGGGGGGCTGCATTAGCCCGCCGATTCTGTCATGGACCCGTGGTATCAGGGTGATTCCTGTGGTTCTCGACATCCCTGCAAAATCATGCGAGAATGCAGGATTCGACCAGGTCCTCGGGTCCGGGGGGATTCATCGATGAGGAAGGCATGAGCATAGACTTGTCAGCACTGATCCAATTGGCCGCCAGCGGCAATTCCAAGACGGTCGAAGAAGCATGGATGGCGGCCCTCGAGGAGCACGCGGACGACCCGGCTGAGGTCGCTTCATGGACGCCCCTGCTGGAGAAACTGGCGGAACTCGACCGGGTCAGCGAAGCCGAGCCGCTGGCGTGGGCCGCCCTCGAAGCCGTCCGGGAAAGCGCCGGCGCGGAAAAGGCCCTTGAGGTGGCCGGGCCTTTCCTGCTCGCCCTCAGCCGGAGTGATGAGCTCAAACGCCAGGTCGCGGACATCTACGCCGCCGCCTATGCGGACCGAGAGAACCTCGCCGTTCTGCTGGAGGAGGCGGGCATCGGCGGCGGCCGGCCGCCGCGCCGGGCCTTGCGCACACTCGAGGTCTGCCTGCACATCGCTCCGGGCAGTTATCTGGTCGCACGTCACCAGGACGAACCTGCCCGCGTCGAAGCGGTCGACCCCACAACCTGGGAAGTGACGGTGGAGACACCCGCAGGTCGTCGGACGTTGGGACCGGTACAATTGGCCGACGAGTACGCCCCAGTCGAGGAGAACGATTTCCGCGTCCTGCGGCAGTTCGCGCCGGATCGCCTTCGGGAGATGTTGGCCAAAGAACCCGCGCGGGTGGTGATCAGTATCCTGCGCGCGCAGGGCAATCACCTCAACAGCAACGCGCTTGCCGAGCGCCTGACGCCCGACCCGATCCCCGTAGCTGAGTGGACGAAATGGTGGACTAGAGCCCGCGCCGCGATCAAACGCAATCCCAATCTGCAAATAACGGGGCGCTCACCCTACGAAATCTCCTACCACGCGGTGGCGATCACGATCGAGTCAGAAACCGAGGCCAGGTTCAAGAGGACCCACGATCCCGTGGAACAACTCGACTGCATCGAGTCCTATCTCCGCGAGTGCAAGAGTCGCGTGCGCGAACCGGACCAGGAGATGCTCGCGCGCTTTAAGAAGCGGATCGACCAGACGGCTCGGCGGCAACTGAGGACCGGGGCTGCGGACGTATTGACGACCCTGCTGGTCTCGCGCCGCGTGCTCGTCGCCACGGGCGTGAGTGAGGAGGAGGCCGATCGCCCGGTGGTGGAATTCCTCGCCGCCGCCTCCGAGCCGACCAGGTACATGAAGGCGGTAACCTCTGACGCGCTTTGGCCGGCGGCGTGCCGCTGCCTGAAGGCGGCCCACCCGGCGAGGTACATGGATTTTTGTGAAGCGCTGTTGTTGGAAGCCCCGACGGGCGCATGTGACCTGCTGGCGGGCGATCTGCTCGCCGGCGGTTTCGACGGTACCCGGTTCGACGCCTTGGTGCAGCGGATCCTCAGGGACCCGGTCCAAAACGTCAATGCGCTGGCGTGGTTGTGGCTGGGCCCGGTCGCTGAGTTGAACGTCCCCCTTCCGCCGCTGCCCACCTTGTGCGCCAAGCTGGTGGCGGTGGCCGGCGAGATGAAGCGCCGCGACGAACTCTCCCGCGAGGTGAAGAAGAACATCCAGACTCGCGTGCGGGAGGCTCTCAGCGCAAATCAGTACGCCAGGTTCAAAGACTGCCTGACACAGACCAGTGCGGGGGTCGCCGAGACTTGGCGCACGCGGATCGCCCGGCTCGACAACCTCGGCCGGGCCGTCCCGGAGGACCTGGTGAAGCTCATTCGCGCGGTCTTCCCCGACACGCGACGGACGCCTCCAATCAGTCCGTGGAAGCGAGAAGATATTCTGTATATGACCGCCGCCGGACGTTCGAAGCTCGCCGCGGACATCGAGGAACTGGTCAACGTCAAGATGCGGGACAATGCCAAAGCCATTGGTGAGGCCGCGGCTCACGGCGATCTTTCGGAAAACTCGGAGTATAAGTTCGCGCTGGAGGAGCGTGACTTGCTCCGCGCCCGTGTGGCGCAGTTGCAGGAGCAGTGGGCGCAGTCGGCGGTTCTCGAACCCCAGGAGGTGCCCGAGGATCACGTCGGCTTTGGGACGCGAGTCACTCTGCGTACCAGCGAGAGCGGGGAGACGTTGCAGATGACCTTCCTGGGACCCCGGGAAGCCGATGCCAGCCAGTGCATCTACAACTACAAGTCGCCTATCGGCCAGAAATTGATGGGATTGACGCCGGGCGACACGGTGGAGTTGAGCTTTGGCGAGTACTCCGGCGTGTATACGCTCGAGAGCGTCGAGAACTCACTCCGGGAGAGTTCCCCTTCGGCGCAAACGGGCCAATAGCCCATGTTCTGCGTAATTCCTCCACGTACCTTCAGATGGGCGAGGCCTATCGAGTCCATGGCCGCCCCACCCAACGTATTGTGGCCAACCGCGGACGACTCGATCAGTTGGACGGCAAACTCGATGACCTCCTGGTCGCCCTAACCAAGTATGCCAAGCAGAAATTCGTTCGCGACGACCAGATCGGTTGCCGTCAGGCGCTGCCCTGGGGGCCGGTGCGGTTGGTGCGTCACTTGTGGGATCAGATGCAGCTGGGTGAGATCGTTGCCAAACTATCCCAGTCTCGCCGGCACCGGTTCGACGTGGCTGAGACCGCCTTCGTCTTGCTGGCCAATCCCCGTGCCGAACAGTATTGCACATGACCGGCGATTTCGTACGCGATCCAGCATTCTGATCATCCTTCTGGTCCCTCGCTACGGGGAGCCCCATCGCTCCCGGCGTTTGCGAGGCAACACCACCGGAGCCAACCACGGGTTTACTGGAACTTTACAGCCGAGGTTGTGGGTGCTAGAACGCAACCTCTTGTTGACACTGCGGTTACGGCAACGATCGGCTGCCGCCGATTGGATCGTCGGGCTCAGAAGCTCGGAAGGTCTTTAATAACCCGGTGGGTTGAACTAACGACTGGTGACGCCGAATACTTGAAACGCCGGTCGTAGCCGGTTGCAATGGCTACTGCGGGAACGGTTTCTCATAGTAGGATCGGCCTTTGAGCCGATCAGATGATCCGCCTTCGGCGGTGAGAGCCTGTCCCACACGACAGGTTGGATGCGCATGGTGGTTGAATCAGGGCGAGTAGTAGGAATCGATCTGGGAACGACGTTCTCCACCATTGCGTATGTCGATGCGGGGGGGCAGGTGAGGACCATTGCCAATCGCGAAGGCGCGCCGACCACACCGAGCGCGGTATTCATCCAGCCGGACCGCACGGTGCGCGTGGGTCAAGAGGCATTGCGCGCCCGCCCCGAGCACCCGGACCGCGTGGCCACCAACTTCAAACGCGACATGGGGGAGAAGTACTACCGCGAGCCGATTGGGGGCAAGGAGTTTTCGCCTGAAGCTCTGTCGGCGTTGGTGCTGAAGAAGTTGGCTGCCGATGCCGCACGGGTCCTCGGGACAATCGGTGGTGCGGTGATCACCGTTCCCGCGTATTTCGGGGACGCCCGCCGCAAGGCCACCCAGGACGCCGGGCGCATCGCGTCGCTCGAAGTGATGGACATCATCAACGAGCCCACGGCGGCCGCTCTGGCTAACGCCTTCCGCCAGTACCTGCACGCCGGCGGCGACACGACGAAGTTCGAGTTGGCGGCCATCGCCACGACCGCCCCTTCCACGACCCTGGTGTTTGACCTGGGCGGCGGGACCTTCGATGTGACCATCATCCGCATCGAGGGGGAGCAATTCGACGTGCTGGCCACCGGCGGCGAGGTCCGCCTCGGCGGGATCGACTTCGACATTCGCTTGGTGACCGCGTTCTGCGACGAGTTCGTGCGGCGGCACGGAGTGGACCTGCGCGATAGCCCGGAAGCACTCGCGGAGATACAGTCCATCTGCGAGATGGCCAAGATCACCCTCTCGGACCGGACGCAGACCGTGATCGTGGCTGAGCGCTACGGCAAGCGCTTGCACATGCCCATCAGCCGGCGCCAGTTCGAGGAGTTGACTTCGGATCTGCTGACTCGGGTGCAGATTTCCGTGGAGACCTTACTGGAGGATGCCCTGCTGAGTTGGGATCGGATCGACGACATTCTGCTGGTGGGCGGGTCGTCGCGGATGCCGAGGGTCTCCGAGATGCTCAGCCGAATATCCGGCAAGAAGCCGAACATGGACCAGGCTCCGGACGAGATTGTGGCCCACGGGGCAGCGATACACGCGGCGATCCTGCACATGCACGCGCAACCCACGGTCTCGGTCGCGCCGGACGGTTCGCGGAGGCTCGGCACACCGGAGGTGGGCACCGCGCCCGAGCCGGAGGTTCCGCCGGTGCCCGACTTGTTCGACCAGAGCGTGGTGGACGCGGCTAAGCATGTGCGGATAACCAACGTCAACTCGCACGGGTTAGGTGTGATCGTGCGCGCCCCCCGGGAAAACCGCCTGGTCAATTCGGTGGTCATTCCCAAGAATACCCCGCTGCCCACCGAACGGGTGAAGGTGTTCGGGACCGAGGCCGTCAACCAACGGATCGTACGACTGCGCATCGTGGAAGGGGACTTGCGCGACCCGCGGGGATGCACTCAGATCGGTGAGTGCGTGATCCGCCAGTTACCTAAGGGACTGCCCAAGGGCTCGCTGGTGGAGGTGTCCTTCCGGTACGACCCCAGCGGGCGGATTCACGTGCGGGCGGTGGAACTCAAGCACGCTACCGTCGCGGAGGTGGACCTGGTGCGGGCCGCCGGGTTTGCCCAGGTGGACCTCACGCGGAGGCGGGACGCGGTGTCGGAAATCGAGCGCGAGTAGGTGAGACGATGACTCTGGATTGGTTGACCGATCCCTACGGTGAGTTCCTGGATATTCCCCCAGGTGACCGTCCGCCGCACTACTATCAGCTTCTCGAGTTGGAAATCTTCTGCGCTTACCGCGAGAAGATCGAGCACGCCGCCCGCAAGCAATTCCGCAAGATCAAGCCCTACCAGGACCATCCCGACCGCAAGATGCGCGAAGCGATCCAGGATGTGATGAACCGAATCGCCCAGGCCCGGGTGGTCCTCAGCGATCCCGAGAAGAAGGAGGAGTACGACCGCGCGCTCGCCGAGGAGCTGGAGGTCGATCGCGAGCGGATCCTGGCGTCGCGCATGGCCGTACCGGTGCCGGACTTCGCCCTCATCGTCAGCGCCGGACCGGACAACGTAGGCGACACCATCGAGCTGCCGGCGGATTCCAAGGTGACCGTCGGACGCGACCCGCATTGCGTGATTCCGCTGAGCGCGTCACGAGTGGAGGCCCTGCACGGTGAACTGAGCTATCGGGGCGGGCGGTGGTCGTACGCGCACGTGGCCAAGACCGGGCTTACGCTGATCAATTCGGAGCGCGTCACGCACCACGCCCTGACCGACGGTGATCGTATCGAGGTGGGCGGATATGCGTTGCGCTTTCGGCGCATCGCCGAGTTGAAGAAAGAGGCCGCCACGGATAGCCCCCCAATCACGCTGATTGTCACGCGGGGCCCCAGCGTTCCCGAAGCGATCATCAGCGCCCTGCCACCCGAGTCGATTCTCATCGGCGAAGGCGAAACGGCCTTATGGCAACTCGCCGGCGTGGGGGGCGCACGCCATCACTGCCGGATTGTCTTCGAGGAGAACCACTGGGCGGTGGTTGATCTCAAGAGCACTGACGGCACGCTCGTAAACGGCCAGCGCATCACGCATAGCCCGCTCGGCGATCGCGACACCCTCACCATCGGGAAACTCGAGGTGCTGGCCCGTCTGCGGAAATAGACCGTTTCCTGGCGAGGGTTTGATCCTGCGAGGCGCCGGACATTGGAGCACTTATGGCCGTTGCCTCGAAGGACCGGTAACGTCCGTGTTCCCGGCGCTGCCGGCGCTGCTGGTCGCGGGCTGGCAACGATAATCCAAATCGGACCTGGACCAAGCATCCACTGAATTGCAGAGTTCATGAGCGAATGATCGGGGCGCTGCCGCGGCGGGATTTTGAATCGTGCTCCGCACGCTTGGTGCGCCGGCGGTCTCTGGGTGGAGTGAAGCCATGAACGGTGAACACGGATTGAAGGCGTATGAAGTTGACCTGTCGGAGTATCACCAAATCAGGATCGACTTGTACGCCGCGCGCATGGAAGCCGCCCGATCGTTTGCGGGTGAGACCTTCAGGGAGCGCAACGACGAATGCGGTGTTTGTGATCCTGGGCGCGGCATCGCAGCGACCGAACGCGTACTCGGGTCCCCGTGCTCCTACCCGCATACCTCATTCGTTGGTCTCCATTTCGGGCGCGCGGGCGTCCTCTATGGCAAACGGGAACATCCGTTCCCTCACTCATGCTGTATCCCACTCCATCCATTGCTGCAGCGTTTTCCGATCCGGCGGCATGCACCTCCGGCTGATCGTCACCCAGTGGTGCTCGTCGATGAGCTTAACGAGTGTCGAACATGGCCGCCCGATTCTCGCCGGCAGTCCGCTCAGGTCGAAGCCCTCGGTGCGGCATAGCTTGCCCAATTCATCCAACGTCCCGCGCACGTGGAGAACGAATTGCGAGTATGAGCCAACCCCGTTCTGCTGTCTCAGCCGCTCGGCGATGGCCCGATCCCAAGGCGGGAGGCAGTAAGGGCGAAGGGCGAAGAGGATCTTGGAAGCACCGGTGGGGCCGACGGGCACTTCGCAAGGGTTCGGCTTTTTCTTTTTCACTGACGCACGGCGATCCCTCAGATCACAGTATGCCCTTTCCACGTTCTCCAACTCGTCATCCTTCAATGCCCAGATATCAGCGTCTTGGACGGGCAATCTCCTGCCCCAACCGTCATTCCAGGCATTGATCGAATCGGATGCCATGTCATGGCAACTTCGGCTGAACTGCCGGCAACCCCATTTGTTCAGCCAAATCAGCAACGCCTGTCGGTGCTCCGTGAGAGATAGATTGAGCCGGCCGTCTGTTTTTTGCAGGAAGTCTTCGTAGGCCCTGTCGTAGTTTGTTAGGCTTAGGCGACCGTAGACAAAGCACGAAAACGCCAGGTCTTTCAAGGTCATGAGCCCACTCTCGTTAAACGGATTACGGACGGGGCGGACTTCGCTTGCCGCTCTGGGCCTGGTACGCCTCTTTTGACTGGGCGATCATCTTCTCGGTGAACGGCCGATACGTCGGCCCACCGTTGTGGGAACAGAAGGGATAGATCCCATCCGGTGTCGAATACAGGATCACGCACCGTTTCACCCGCTCAGTATCGTAGTTGTAACGGTCCATGAAGTGCATGCCGGCAGCCATTAACGTTTTGTAGCTTTTCTTCTCGCCCGCACCGCGGCCCTTGGCCTTGTCGGTCAGACCTTGCAGCGCTCGGACAAACGTCCACGGCTTGATCCCGCTATTGAAATGCTCCCAGCGGTAGTGTTTGAAGAACAGGTGGGCGATCTTGAGCAAATCCCAACGATTCGCCCTGGGCAACGTGATCTCGGGGTGCTTGCTCTTGATCCGGTGGGCCAGTTCGTTGAAGTCGCGCATCATCGCGTGCATGTCGAACATTTTGGGGATGGGAATGGCCTCCTTCTCCGGCGTGACGAAGAAGTACGTCCCGAAGGCACAGTCGCTGTGGCAGCTCGAACGAATTTTCGGCTTGCCGTCGAGGGTCTCCATGATCCGTCCGAGCGGGGCGATCATGCCCAGCGGCCAGAAGTCGCGCTCGAGGTCCGCCCCGCTGGCGTCGGCAAGGTCGTGGGCCAGGTCACCGAGCGTATAACGCTGCCGCTCCACCTCACGGTGGCTGATCCGACCGGTGAAAGCCACCGGCTGGTAGCTGATCGCACTGATCGCGTCGACGTGCTCGACGGCGAACTGGAAAATCGGGCCGACCTGGTCGTTGTTGTACCCATTGATCACCGTGGGCACCAGAATGCACTTGAGCCCGGTCCGCTTGCAGTTCTCGATGGCCCGCAGTTTCCTCTCGAAGAGGGCCTCGCCGCAAGTCTTGCGGTAGAACTCGTCGTCCACGCCATCGAACTGGAGGTATAGTGAGTGCAGACCGGCCTCCGCGGACCGCTGGGCGAACTCCAGGTTTGCGTGGGTGATGCCATTGGTCGCTATTTGAATGTGGCTGAAGCCCATGTCGCGGGCGGCGCCGCAACACTTGTGGAAGTCGGGATGAACGGTCGGCTCGCCGCCGGTGAATTGGATCGCCGTCGCCGGGTACGGATGCTGGTTACGTAATGCTTGCAGCATCTCGACCACCATCTCATACGAGGGCTCGCTAACGTAGCCGGCCGCGTTGGCGTTGGCGAAGCAGACCGGGCAGTTCAGATTGCAGCGGTTGGTCAGGTCGATCTGGGCCAGGCACGACGCCGAGACGTGCTGATCGCACAGACCGCAATCGCTGGGGCAGTGCCGGGCCCCGCGCACCTGCGGCTCGTACACACCGCGCTCATCCTGGAAGACGGCCCGGGCGGATTTGAGAAACAGCTTGACATCGCTGTTGATTCGGTCGCGGAAGTATCCGTGCTCGGGACAGGTTTTCTCAATGTAGACCGTGTTATCCAGTTGGTAGTAGCGGCCGAGGATGATGCAGGAACATTCCGGGCACAGCGTCTCGACGGTCCTGGGCAACTCCCGGAGAATCGGCCGAATCGGGGCGCCGCCATGCGTAGTGCGGGGCTGTCGGGGGCTTTGCCGGGCACGACGCTCGCTGAGGTTCTTGACGAACAGCGCGTCGTGGTGCCTCTCACGTTGCGGACCGCAAGTGGGGCAGTCGTATTCCAGGTAGACGTCGTCCTCGGTCTCGTCGAGCACGAAGCGCGCCGGCACTACCTCGCGGCATCGGGCACACTGTGCTTGACACATCCAGGGCAGACCTTTTTGCACCGGGGCGTACCTGCGCAGCGACAGCTTGTATTGTTCCAACTCCGTCTTGGCGTTTTCAGGTGTGACCGCCGGACGTCGGATTTCGTGGAGCGGCCGCTCCAGCCGGCCGGAGCGCGATACCGACGTCCCCGAGCCACCGCGCGTATCAGCGGTGGAACCGGTCGTCTCAGTAACGGTCTCCGCACGTTCGACTTCGGAGACAACGGCGTATGAATCCGGGGTCGCTCTTTCTGTGGACTCGGATTCGGAAGATCGAATCGTGGTCACGAGATACCTCCAATTGACGGCGGCGAAGAGGGACCGGCAAATGTCCTATGTTGCCCGCATTCCAGACCGCGTCGTACCCAACAGGTTAGACGCAACTGCGGGGCCCGTCCAGCCGCGACAGGGCCAGCCTTGTGTAACATATTGCTGCCAAACAGGTTAAAGCAGGGTCGAGCAGGCCACGGCGGTGGGAGCACTCCAAAGGCAACCAGGACGGCGCTGCCGAGTATAATGGTACGAAGGTGTTCATCAATGGCCGGCTCGAGCTAGAGGTAAGCCGGTCAACAGACGCCGAAACGGAGAACGGTCATGGCCAAACGCACGGTTCGCTTGCCGGCTTGCCGGCTCCTGGTGAGGCTGGTGTTGTTCGTTCTGGGGACTGCCTCAGCCTTCGCGCAGCCGCGGGGCGAGGAGAAGCGGTACGATGACCCGCCGGAAGGAGGTGGCGTCTACTACCTCGAGGACCGGCACTACGGCGATGACCTCATCGATTACGACTCCGAGCCGCCGTACGACCGCTATGAGCGGCATTGGCGCCACCAGGCACGGGACTATCGGCGCGCGCGGGACCGTTACGGCCGATCGTACCGCAGTCGTTACCATAGGTACGACCGTCCCGGTCGGCGCTACTACGACGATGGATGGCACGACTATTACGACTACGCGGGGGGGGCGTTCGACAACGGCTATTGGGAAGGCCGGCGCGACGGGCGGCGCTACGCCGAGTGGGAGCGGCGTCACGAGTTGGGCCGGCGCAGCTACGCCGACGCGATGAGCGACGGGGTGCTGGCCTTTCGCAACGGCGAGTACGCTGACGCCGTGCGGAACTTCATCCGTGCCGCCAAGGTGAACCAGGGCGATCCGGCCAGTCGCATCCACGCCACCCATGCGATGGTGGCCATCGGACGGTATCATGAGGCGCTGCCCGCGCTGCGGCGCGCGTTTCAACTTCAGCCGAAGATCGCTTACCTCGCCCTGGACATCCGGCGCGACTACGGTGTCAGAGCAGATTTCGACGCCCATCTGAAGGAGCTCAGACGCGCCGCCGCCAACGCAGAGGAGGACCCCGCCCTGTGGCTGCTGCTGGGATACTACCAGTTCTACTCCGGCCGTGGGGGCGGCGCCCTGAAATCGCTCGCCAAGGCCGACGCCCTGGCGCCGGGCGACTTCATGACCGAGGCCCTGCTCGACGCGGCTCGACTGGTGACGCCAACGCCCAAGCACCGCCCCAAGGCGAAACCCGGGGAAAAGGACAAGCGTAAGCAAAAGCCGAAGCCGAAGCCGAAGCCCGGGGGCAAAGCAAAGGCGAAGTCTACTCAGGATGCGTGATCCATCTGATCTGTGACCTCCAAGGGCTGGTTGGGTGGCATGCCTAAGCCGACCGTAGGTCGGCGCAGGCATGTATAGGCGTACGCAGGCATCCAGCTTGTCTTGCGCACGCTTGTTCAAGTGCAGCGACCCGAAGCTAAACGAAGGGTGAACGCTTGATACATGCCTGCGAGTCTCTATGCTCCGCTTAGGCATGCCACCAGCGTGGTGCGGCACGCTAAATAGGTACGGGCGCAGGCCGCTACATCTCGGGACCACGAGATGCTCTCGCCGAGAGCGGCACTGCGACGAGTATTACAGGAGGGCTGCCCATGAGCGCCGCCAAAGGCAAACGCATCGTTCCCGCCAAACGCACCGAAGGCATCAAGTACGCCATTCGCGATATTCTCTGCATCGCCGACGAAGCCAAGGCCGCCGGACAGGATATGCTGTACCTCAACATCGGCGATCCGAACATCTTCGGCTTCGCCCCCCCGCGACACATGATCGAAGACGCCTACCGGGCCATGCTGGATAACCGGCTGGGCTACTCCGGCTCCGACGGCATCGACGAGGCCGTGGCAGCGGTCCGGCGCTCGGCCGAGCGCAAGGGCATCGGCAACATCCAGCACGCCTACATCTGCAGCGGGTGCAGCGAAGCGATCGACCTGGGACTCAGCGCCCTGGTCAACCCCGGCGAGAACGTGCTCACGCCCTCGCCCGGCTATCCGCTGTACACCGCCATCCTCTCCAAACTGGACGTGGAGAATCGGCCTTACTATCTGGACGAGGAGAACGGCTGGACGCCGGACATCGCGGACATCAAGTCCAAAGTTGATGACCAGACCCGGGCACTGGTGCTCATCAACCCCAATAACCCCACCGGATCGCTGTATCCGCAGGAGAGCTTGCAAGCGGTCATCGACCTCGCCCTGGAACGCGACATCGTGGTCTTCAGCGACGAGATTTACGACAAGCTCATCTTCGACGGCAAGGAGCACGTCTCCACCGCGGCCCTTTCGAGTGAGGCCCCGGTTCTCACCTTCAACGGGCTGTCCAAGTCCTACGTGGTGCCCGGTTGGCGCATCGGCTGGGGGGTGGTCAGCGGCCCGGCGGCGATGCTGGAGGAATACTGCGAAGCCATCCGCAAGATGGAACGTGCCCGCCTCAGCGCCAACCACCCTCAGCAGTACGCGATCAAAGGTGCCCTGGAGGGCGACCAGTCCAACCTGCATCAGTTTGTCGAGGTCTTGCAACGCCGCCGGGACATCACCATCGCGGGGCTCAACGCCATTGACGGCATCACTTGCGTCAAGCCGGAGGGGGCGTTTTACGCCTTCCCGCGGATCGATTTGGGCATTCCCGACGACCAGTTCTGTACCGAGATCATCCGGGAGACCGGGGTGGTGGTCGTTCCGGGCAGCGGTTTCGGCCAGCGCCCCGGCACGCAGCACTTCCGCGTGGTCTTCCTGCCGCCGGACGACATCCTGGAGCAGGCCTTCGACCGCATCGCCAGAATCGTGAAGAAGCACAGGTAGGGTGCGCCCCTGACCCACCCCATGTAGCGGCCGGCGTCTCGCCGGCCGACGGCCTGCGGAGACGCAGGCACGTTCGCATTGCAGCGGCGGCCCGCCGTCGACGAGTCCCAAGGCGAGGGGATACCACTCCTCGATGAGCACGCGCAATTCAGCCGCCCATAGCCCCGAACATTCGCCGCAGCTCCTGCCCACGATTCCGGCAGGCGTCGCGCAGAGCGGCGAGACGCACAACGTACGGCACCCGGCCTACTTCAGCGCCTCCGCCCACAACTCGATATAGCCGTTCTTTTTTTGCTTGCCGAGGTACTGCTGGAGGGGATAGCAGTTGCGCCACGGACTGGCCTTGTCGGTGATGTGTTTGTGACGATCCGCAGCCTTCAGCTTGGCGACCTCCGCCCGCTCTTTGAATCTGTTGATGAGGAAGTGGAATCGGCACATCTTAGCGGCGGCGGGGGTCTGGCTGTCGCGGTGGGACTCTGGTCTAGCCCGGTGCATCTTGCCGAAGGATGCAAACCGTGCGAGGTCGCTGCCGATTACACCTTTGCAGATCTGGCAGTCGCATACCTTGGCGAAGAAGTCCGCCGGAGTCTCGACACCCACATCTGGAAAGCAGCGTTGGACGTCCGGAACGCCGACGCGCTTGCAGATCGGCGGCAGGTAGTACCGAACCGTCGGCGCCGCCGCCCCGATCACCTGCGCCACGGGTTTCCGCTCGCCATAACCGACGCCATGACTGATCCCCGTGAGGCCGTCTTGTGTCAGCAAGAGGCTGAAGTACCCGCCGTGGCGGTTGTAAACCTCCATCTTGCCGCTCAGACCACGAACGATGCTTCGGAAAGCGACAAGCCGATCCAGCGGAGCTTGCTGCTCGTCGAAGCCGTCGAACCAGAGCCAGACACCCGCCGCGTTGGTCTTGGGCAGTTCATCAATCAGGTACTTCACATGCGCGGCGTTGCTGAGGATCGAATCGCTGGCACAGATCAACGCGTGAACAGGCGCTGACGGTTTCAGCGCGGCCGTGCGGGTAGCAAGGTCGATCGCCGTCTTGAGTCCCTCACCGCCCCATTTTTCGTGAACAAAGAAGTACGGAGCAAAGACAGCGGCGGGTTTCCCTTCACCCGCGAACTTCTTCATCAACTCGTCCTCAGAGAGCATCTCCTGGATCCGCTTGAGTTGGTAATCGATCACAGCCTGACAAAGCTTGTCCCGGCCGGCGGACGCGATGCTCGATATGTCGATCGCCTTGGAGGATTTTACGGCCGTTTCAAAGGCCGCACCGAGCTGGTCCGCGAGCGCCTGGTACGAACTCTTGACGCCCTTGAACTTCTTCTTGGAGCCCCGTTTAACAGACCGCCCGGACTTGAGCGCTTCGAGATCCGTACGAATCCTCCCTGTCTGCGGGTCAATGTAAGGGCCGAAACAGTACGTCATTGGGTCGAGGTAGAACGGCAGAGCCTGCCCGCCCCGCCTCGTCTTTAGAAAAAGGATGAAGCTGGATGTCGCGCCAGGACTTATCTCCAGCAGGTTGCCGCCAAACATCAGGCCGTCCAAGCTCTTCGCGAGCTTCTCGAAATACTCCTTCTCCGCGTGTGAACCGAGACGAAGGACCACCTTTGGCTGCGCGGTGCTCATGGGCATTTCTCCTGCATCAGCCGCACGTAGAAATCCCGATAGCTGGGCATGACTACTGTCGATTGCCGCGCCTTCAGCAGCACGATGCACCGGGGTTCAGGATGGATCCCGATCAGGCCAAGTCCGTGCTTCGCAAGGAGAGGGCGATCCACTCGTTCAGCAGCGCACATCGGCAACGCGAGGTACACAAAGTCGGCACAAAGCTGGTAGATCAACGCTTGCTGGAAGCCACGCATCCAGCGACGAAGTTTGAGTTCGACGGCGGTCGTCGTTTTCTTTGTCGGTGCATACGCGTAGAGGTCCATGCTGTACTCGAAGAACTGGACCTCCGGGCGCTGCCGGTGGTAACCATGACGGCGTAGGCTGCCGCGCACAGGATCGAGGAGGGCGGACTCTTTGCGAAAGGTTGGCATGCTATGCTTCCAGCCGTTCAAGTTGGTTCGAAGCTCGGGCCAGCAGCGGAAGGCGAGCGCAAAACAGGACCAACGGAAGTAGTGGGATTGCGCCAATCGTCCAAAGCCACGACTGCGGAGGAATCGGGATCACCCGCTTGGAGAGTGCCCAGAAGACAGCAATGGTCAAGAGACCGCAGATCGGCCAGAGTCCGGTGACCGTTCGAATCGCGTTCCAGTACCCTTTGATGGCCCTACGAAGGTCGGACGCCTGTTGGTAGCGCTCGAACTCAGCAGATTCGCTGTCCAGAAAACCCCGAACCGTCTCCCGGAAGCCCTCACTGTCTAGCGAAGTTGCGCTCGTGATCGTCACTTGCTCAAACGGCTTTCCGTCGGCATCGCACAGGGGAGAGATACTGGCAACTGTGGACGGTTTGTCTGATGGCCCGTACGGCTTGAGCGCCTGGCCGAGTTCCTTGGACAGTTCCCCGCGGAGTTTGGCGCACAAGTTGTCTGCACGTTCGATCGTGGGTCGCACGAACTTATCGCCAAAAACCGCGTACACAGCGCCGAGCGAGACCATGAAGCTTGAGGTGTGGACCGCCAATGCAGCAGTAATCAGGTCCTCCGCTTTCAACACCCTCTTCCTTTAGCAAGCACTTTGTCCCGAATCTCCGACTCGCTGGTCCAGCCTTCGGCCTCGTACTTGGTGTACACATGGTACAGGAGGTCTTGCAGCGAGTAGTTTGCGAACTTCGACTTAATCTTGCGGATTCCCTCGGCGAAGGGCTTGGACTCCGGCTTCTGCAGCATTTCCCTTACCAACTTGAGGCCGTCGTCCGTCAGCGTGAAACGGCGTTCTTCGAACGCATCCGACGATGTGGCCGCCGCATCCGCGAATGTCTGGCCATCGTCGCCCATGAGATCTTCAAATGACAGTTCCTCAAGCTCTGCAGCTTCGGCCTCGGTGGCCTCACCCTGGACCTCGCTGTGGACTAACCCCAGGTTTTCCAGCAACTCCAATTCATCGTACAGCTTCCGCGAGTACGGCCCGGCCTTGTCCGGCTTGAAGTCAAAGGCGTTCTCAACCTCCTGGACGCCCGCTTCCTTCCCGAGCAGGAACAGGAGCTTCTGGAGGCGGGTAATGCCGCCGACGCCTCTCGCAGACACAGTCGGTCCGTCCAAGCCCAGGAGGAGGAGCAGGAGCTGCTGCTTGGACGCTCTCGGCGGATTCGATTTCCCTGGCGTTGGCATGACTTGGCTCCGCAGGTAATGCACCTCCCGCAGGCGCGGCAGCGCCGAGCGACACTCGCGTTCGTATGCTGCTTGGCCGTGGGTGACCAGCTAACTTACCACGTAATGGGCCGTGTTGCCAAGCTGCCTGCCCCTTTACGTCCTCGACACCACTGTGTCAAGGATGTCAAGGGTCTTCCCGGGGTAGTCTACCACGTACGGCGTGCGCGAGTTGACCGCCACAGCAGCGTCCGGCCCGCATTATCGCCGTGCCGAGTGGCCGGTGTCAACGAGTAGCGGACCTCGGCGGCTGACGATACCAGGCCGGTCAAATCGGTTCATACAAGCGGAACCGCCGAAGGCGGTAGAGCTTGTCCGTGGCGAACAGCCCAAGCGTTTCGCCACGGTCAAGGCTCGATCCTTCCTTCGGTCGGACCGATCCTTGACCGTGCCACCCATCAGGAAACAGGCTTTCTTGGTTCTCTGCCCTGCCAGAACTGGATAATCGCTCTGTACTGATGCTACAGTCTCGCTAAGTTGAAGGCCCCACGT